>CALZIC010000090.1 GCA_945787285.1 uncultured Desulfuromonadales bacterium | reverse complement strand
CCTTGGATGATGTCGAAGGCGACTTCTTCCCCCTCGGCCAGGGTCTTGAACCCGTCCATTTCAATGGAGGAAAAATGGACAAAAATGTCCGGTCCCCCTTCCTGCTCAATAAACCCGAACCCCTTGGCATCGCTGAACCATTTGACTTTTCCCTGCTCCATGTTCTGAACTCCTGTCGTTTGCATGTTTTGGGCTTGCGGTGTTCTGCTCCGGGGGGCGATTCCCGGGGACGAGAAAAAAGGTTTAGCTACATTCTAGCCCGGGTTCGGGGAAATTCAAGAGGGCTTATTGTCTTTTGTTAATAAGTGAATGGGGGTTTCAACGGTTTCGGATCTTTTTCGCCCTCCCGGTAAGTTTGTTTTTTACCGAAGATACTCGATAAGAAGGCGAACGCCGACTCCCGTGCCCCCTTTGGGTGTGTACGGGCGCCCCTTCTCCTCCCAGGCGGTTCCGGCGATATCGAGGTGGGCCCAGGTGTAGTCCGCGGCGAACTTGCTCAGAAAGGCCGCGGCGGTGATGGTGCCTGCGGGCCGGCCGCCGATGTTTTTCACGTCGGCGATGTCGCTTTTGATCTGGGTGGAGTAGTCCTCCCAGAGAGGCAGTTGCCAGAGGCGTTCGCCGCTCTGTTCCCCGGCTTTGATCAGCTGCCGCACCAGACCGTCGTGGTTGCCGAGTACCGCCGTGGCGTGGTGGCCGAGGGCGATGATGACGGCGCCGGTCAAGGTGGCCAGGTCAATCACCACCCGCGGGGAGAAGCGTTTGGCATAGGTGAGGGCGTCGGCCAGGATCATTCGCCCTTCGGCGTCGGTGTTGAGAACCTCGATAGTTTTCCCGGACATGGAGGTCAGGATGTCGCCGGGGCGGATGGCGCTGCCGGAGGGGAGGTTTTCGACGGCGGGAACGATGCCGACCAGGTTGACCGGCAGCTTGAGGCGGGCCGCCGTGGCCAGGGTGCCGATGACGGTGGCCCCGCCCCCCATGTCCATCTTCATTTCATCCATTTTCTCCGCAGGCTTCAGGGAGATTCCCCCGGCGTCGAACACCACCCCTTTTCCGACCAGGGCAATGGGGTGGGCGCCGGCTTCTTCCCCACGGTATTCGAGGATGATCAGGCGGGGGTCGCGCACGCTCCCCTGGGCTACCCCGAGCATGGCGTTCATTCCTTCTTTTTCAATGGCCGCCTTGTCGAGGATGGTGCATTTCAGGCCGTCTATGTCGCTGGCCAGCGACTGGGCGGTGCGGGCGAGAAAGTCGGGGGATTTGACGTTGCCCGGCTCGTTGACCAGGTCGCGGGCCAGGGCTACACCCTGGCTGATGTGCCGGGACTCCTCCAGCGCGGGCTGAAGTTCGCTGACCCGGGCTTTCTTCTCGACCAGCAGGGTGACGTTCTCGACGGGCGCCGGAAGCTCGTTGACCCCTTCGGTGCGGTAGCGGTTAAATCGGTAGGTGGACAGCTCGGCCCCCTCGGCCAGGGCCTGAATGCGGTGGCCGGCGGTGAGGTTGCGGGCGGAAATGGGGATTGAGGCGACATCGATGGTGAAGCGGGTGACTCCCCGATCCTGAAGGAAGCTGGTGGCGGAGCCTGCGGCCTGGCGGAGTCTTTCCTGGCCGGCGCCCTTTTCCTTGCCGAGGCCGATCAGCAGGATGCGGTCGGCCGGGAGCGCCTTGCTCGGGTGAAGGAGCAGGGTCTGGCAGTGTTTTCCGGAGAACTCTTTGTCGCGAACGGCCCGGGCCAGGGCGCCGCCGAGGTGTTGGTCGAGTTCCTTGAACAGGGCGGATTTGACTTTCCCTTCAAGGGCGGTAAGGACAAGGCACGCGGTCTTCTGCTGAAGCGGGGTGCCGGATTTGAGTTTGATTTCCATGGGGGCCCTTTCCATATGTCGGTTGTTCAGTTAGGTGTGCTTTTCCAGGAGGTCCGCAACGCTCGACTGTTCATCTTTTCCCTGTCCTGACTCGAGGGCGAGGGAGGTCCTTCTTCGTAGAACATCGTCAGGGGTGCGGGCCATTTCAAAGTCGGCCGCGTAGGCAACCTGCACGGCCAGAAGTGCTGAGCCCGGTACGACCGGAGATGTCAGCTCGGGGTTTTTCTGAAGGAGGCTGACCAGGTGGCCGGTGCGCGATCCGTAGCGCAGCAGCAGATGTTTCAGAGTCTCCACCGGAAGATCGCAGCGGGCTTGCAACGAAGGGATCTGCTGCTCGATGAATGCCGAAAGTTCGCCGGTCGCCCCTCCCGGAAGGGGGGTGGTCGCCGTGCGGCTCGAAACGCGCTTCTGTCCGAGCCGCTCGCAGACCATGGACGAGGCTTCCTCGGCCACCGCGCGGTAGGTGGTGTACTTGCCCCCGCCGATCGAGAAGAGCCCCGAGGCCGACTCGAAGATCCGGTGTTCGCGGGAGATGCGCGATGTCGCCGCTGCGGGGGCGGCGACCAGGGGGCGCAGCCCGGCAAAGGAGGCGATCACCCGGTCGGTTGAGAGGGCCGGCTGCTGCAGGTGGCGCGCGGTTTCCTGCAGCAGGTAGTCGATGTCTTCGGCGGTCGCTTCGACCGCATCGGGATTGCCTGAGTAGTCGACGTCGGTCGTTCCGATCAGGGAAAAGCGGCCCCACGGGATGGTGAAAAAAAGCCGCTGGTCCCGCCCGGTACTGAGGTAGAGGGCCTGGTCGCCATGGTCGAGGCGCGGAACGATAATGTGGCTGCCGCGGGTCGGGCGCAGTTTGGTTTCGGTCTGGCCGTCGAGGGCGCAGATTCGGTCGAGCCAGGGGCCGGTGGCGTTGATGACCGCCCGGGCCTCGATTTCGAACTCTTCTTTCCTCTCCAGGTCGTTGAGGCGGGCCCCGCAGGTGCGGCCGTTGCGCTTGACCAGCCCGGTCGCCTCGACATAGTTGGCGGCCTCGGCGCCTGCTTCGACGGCAGCCAGTATGTTTTCCAGGCAGAGCCTGGCGTCGTCCATGCGGCAGTCCCAGTAGAGGGCAGCGCCGGTGAGCCCTTCGGCCCTCAGCGCCGGTGCCCTGTCGAGGGCCTCTGCCGGCGACAGGATCCGGTGATTTCCGGTGTTGCGGAACAGGGCCAGCAGGTCGTAGAGGGTCAGGCCGGCCCGAATGGTCAGCAGCGAACGCGTATCGTCGCGATAGACGGGGATCAAAAACGGCATCGGCTGAACCAGGTGGGGGGCGATCGTTTGCAGAACGCGCCGCTCCCTGCAACTTTCGAAGACCAGGTGCAGGGCGAACTGCTCGAGATAGCGCAGGCCGCCATGGATCAGCTTGGTCGAAGCGCTCGAGGTGCCCGAGGCGAAGTCGCCCTTTTCCACCAGGGCGACCTCAAGGCCGCGCATGGCCAGGTCGCGGGCCATGCCGGCGCCATTGATGCCCCCGCCGATGATCAGTACATCGAACCGTTTGCGGGTCAGCCGCCGCAGGTCGCGATGCTTGGGGGGAGGTGGGTCTGAAAAGTAAGTACTCATGAATAGAAATTTTACCGGGACATCCCCCTCTTTTCAATCGAGGTTTTGACTTTTATTCACAAAACGATACAATACGTGTTCATATTGAGTTTTTTTCATCCCTAGCCAGGAGGATAGACGAATGCGACAGATTTCATGGTGTTTCTTGGGGGTGATGGCCCTGCTCTGCCTGATGCTGGCGGCTTGCACCCCAGGTTCCCCGGCAGCAGGGGATCGGCCGCTGGCGGAGTATGTCGACGGTAACGGCAAGACCGGCGTTACCGGCAAGGTGGTGCTGGTCGAGACGGGTGAATCCCTCGCGGGGGCCTACGTCAACATCTACCCTGATGCCACTTCGAACCTGCTCGGACCATCCCAGTTTATTTCCAGCCCGACCGACGCGCAGGGGAGCTATACCCTTGAGCTCCCCCCCGGAACCTATTACGTTGTGGCCCGCAAACGTCAGAGCGGACGGGCGATGGGCCCCCTTTCTCCCGGGGACTACTACTCGGAGCATCAGCGCATTCTGACCACCGTCGTCACGGATAAAATGTCGGTCGTTAATCTGCCGGTGGCCAAGGTCAAGGCTCCGATGTTCTTCAAAAAAGAGATGGTCGAAACCCAGAACAGCACCGGGATTCGCGGCCGCCTGGTCGGTCAGGACGGCAAGCCGGTCGCCGGCGGGTTTGCGACGGCTTACCTCGACCAGAACATGCGCCGTTTGCCCGATTTCGCCTCGACCCTTTCCGACGAAGAAGGGCGCTTTACCCTTTACCTCCCTGAGGCCGGAACCTACTACCTGGGCGCCCGCATCCATGCCTGGGACATGCCGCGCCCCGGTGAGCCGTACGGCAAGCTCGGCGGTGACAGTCCTCAACCGGTGGTGGTAAAAAAGGGGGAGTTCGTCGAAGGCCTCCTTATCGAAATGGTCCCCTTCTCTGGCGAGTATCGCCCGGGGAAGAGCCGGCGCCCACTGTAGAATCCGTACGGCAAAAGGCAGTATTGGGCAGGGCGGTGCAGGAGCATGCCGCACCCCCTTCAGCAGGTGGCTTTTTTCGGGCCTGGGAAAACCGACGGTTTTCCCAGGCCCGGTTTTTTAGAATGTTGCCCGGTTGGCGCTTTGCGCCCATCGGCTCTGCCCGCCTCGAAGGAAGCACTCTATTGGTCCCCCTTTTTGGGGGAGGGGAGAGTGGCGTTGCCTTCCCGGGGTGACGGTATGATTATTGCTTTTATTTGCCTTTGTTGCACGGTGTGCTCCGGTTTTTTGACACCATGCCGGCCTCCTTTTCCCGGCGGACCGGGTTGTTCCGGGCTGAAAGGTTATTTACGGTTGCCTGGTGGTGGTCGGGGGTGTTACTTTTTCAGGGTCGGTTTTCCTCCGGAAACGGATCTTTTTCGCCGTGACGATGTCGATTTGCGCCCCTTGCGTGTACGACCTACGCCTTCGCGCAAGGCTTTGATTTTCTTGCCACGATGAAAGACACCGTGCTTTTTTGTTGGTAAACCCGTTCATGCCATCCAGGGTTTGCCGATGGGTCCTCGTTGTCAGGCAGGGTCGCTTCTTTTTCTGTTGCCAATAATACCGTGATGCAGGTGATTATGATGTTTTCTTCCTTGAGTTTGCGCTGGAAAATCCTCCTGTCGCTGGTCGGTTTTTCCGTTGTCCCCCTGGCTGTCGCCCTGATGATCTTTTCCAGCGTGGTCGAGCGGGAGCTTGAGACCAACATGCGACAGCGTGCCGAGGAGATGGCACGGTTTGTCCACAAAACCCTTGAAGACGCCGAAAAAGGGGCCGGCGATTTTCTGCGCCTGGCCAGTCAGGATGCCGATCTGATCAACTCGATCTATTTTGCCAGTTCGGCCGACGAGATGCTGGAGCTCGGCTCTTTTCTCGAGGATGCCCGGAAGGTCTATCATTTTGACCTGATCCAAGTGGTCAATCCCGATGGCGAGGTGATCCACAGCCGCGCCTCTTCGGCCGATAATTTGGCGCTGCTGGAGACTGCCGCCGCCACCGACGCGCTCATCAAGGACGCGCTGACCGGGGAGGAAACCAAACGCCTCGGGGCCTACGGCGGCCGGGCCGCTATTACCGCAACCTCTCCGATACGTTTCCATAAAAAGGCGATCGGCTATCTGGTGCTGGTGGTTCTGCTCGATGATGATTTCTCCCGGCAGGTAAAGGCTGTCGCCGGGGCGGAAATCGGCTTTTACGGCCCGGACGGCACGATCACGGCCTCCGGGGATCACCTCAAGATGCTGCAGGCAAATGAATTCTCAGGCCAGCAGTCCTGGCGGGCCTCCCTGCAGAAGGTCCCCTACGCCCTGTACAACTTTCCCTTCAAGGGTGAGGGGGCGGGAGTCCTGATGGGACTCGACCGTTCTGATGCTGTTGCTGCCAGGGCGCGCATACAGAGCCTCTTCGTAACCCTCCTTGTCGGGGCGGCCCTGCTGGCGATTGTGGTCGGGCTGGCTATTTCCAGGGGGGTTGCTCGTCCCCTGAAGGAAGTGGTCGGAAACCTGAGGGAAATAGCCGAGGGCGAAGGGGACCTGACCCGCCGGCTGACGGTGCGCTCGTCCGACGAGGTCGGCGAGCTGGCCCGCTCCTTCAACGGCCTTCTGGACCGGCTGCAGGAGATGGTCCGGCGTATCCAGGTGGTCCGCGAGGATCTCGGCGAGGCGGCCCGGCAGATCCGTGTCTCCTCGAACCAGGTCAGTGACGGCGTCAAGGGGCAGTCGTCTTCCATCGAAGAATCCCACCAGGCCATTTCCGCTATCGACCAGACCCTTTCCGGGATCGCCGAAAGTACCGGGACCCTTGTCGGGGCGGTGGAAGAGAGTTCTTCGGCTTCCGTTGAATTCGGTGCGACCATCGAGGAAATTGCCGACCAGATGGAAAACCTCTTTGCCACGGTCGAAGAGGTTTCCTCGTCCATCGGCGAAATGTCGGTTTCGAGCCAGCAGGTCGCCGAAAACGTGGAAATACTCGCCTCCTCCACCGAGATCACCGCCTCCTCGATCACCGAAATGGACGCCGCCATCAAGGAGATCGAGGAAAACGCCGAGATCACCAGCCGGTTGTCCGAAGAGGCCGCTCGCGATGCCGAGAAGGGCAAGGAGGCGGTCGATGCGACGATCTCCGGTATCGGCGCCATTCGCGAGATGGTCGACGGCGCCAGCCTGGTCATCAAGGACCTCGGGCAAAAATCCCACTCCATCGGCAAGATCCTCACGGTCATCGACGAGGTGGCCGACCAGACCAGTCTGCTCGCCTTGAACGCCGCGATCATCGCCGCCCAGGCCGGAGAGCATGGCAAGGGCTTTGCCGTGGTGGCCGATGAAATCCGCGAGCTGGCCCAGCGAACCGCGGTGTCGACCCGGGAGATCGGCGGCATTATCAGTAGTTTGCAGGACGGCGCCCGGGAGGCCGTTGCCGCCATGGAGGCGAGCAACGACAGGGTGCACCAGGAGGTCGACCGGTCGAGGGTGGCCGGCGATGCTCTTGAGAAGATCCGCAGCAGTACGCTCAAATCGACGGAACAGGTGCGCGGTATTGTACGCGCCACTCAGGAACAGGCCAAGGGGAGTCAGCAGATCACCGGCGCCATCAATCAGGTGGCTTCGATGCTCGGACAGATTGCCACGGCGATCAAGCAGCAAACCGCGGGTGCCAGCCAGTTGGCCGAGGCTTCAGAGTCGATGAGGGACATCGCTTCCCACGGCAAGCTCAGCACTGCGGAGCAGGCCAAGGGGAGCCGGCAGATCAATGTCAGCATGGAAAATATCCGCTTGATGATCGAACGTATAGACGATGCCACGCGTGAGCAGACCCTGCGCAGCCGGCAGGTCGTCGAAGCGGTTTCCAACCTGCGCACCATTGCCGACAACAATGCCATGCGGGCGGCAGATCTCGACCGGGTCGTCGAGAGTCTGTCCCTGCAGACGACCACCCTTAAAGAAGAAGTCGGTGCATTCAAGGCATGAGTTACCCCGATCTGACCGTGACCATCCTCGGTTCGGGGACCAGTACCGGGGTGCCGATTCCCGGCTGCTCCTGCAAGGTCTGTACATCGGGGGTGGCGGAGAATCAGCGGACCCGCTGCAGCATCCTGGTCTCTTCCGGCGGCCACAATGTCCTCGTCGATACGGCGACCGATTTTCGCACCCAGGCGCTGCGCGAGGGAATCCGCCGCGTTGATGCCGTGCTGTACACCCACACCCATGCCGATCATGTCAACGGCATCGACGACCTGCGCCCTTTCAACCTGGCTTCGGGCAACGCCATTCCCGTCTACGCCTCGGCGCAGGACCTGGCCAGCCTGAGCCGAACCTTCGCCTACATTTTCAGCGAAAACTCCGAGCCGGGGTACCGCCCGCGTCTGGCGCCGCGAACGATTGACGGCCCGTTTTCCCTGTTCGGCCTGGTCGTGCAGCCCCTGCCCCTCGAGCACGGCCCGGGCTGCTCGCTGGGGTACCGCTTCGGTCCTTTTGCCTATCTGACCGATTGCAGCGCGGTGCCGGAGTCGACCTTCGAGTTGCTGCAGGGGGTCGATCTGCTGATTATCGACGCCCTGCGCTTTCGTCCTCACGGCAGCCACCTCAATATCCCCCAGGCCCTTGAGGCGGCTGAGCGTATCGGAGCCGGTCGGACCGTGCTGACCCACCTGAGCCACGACGTCGACTACCGTGTTCATGCACCGATGCTCCCCCCCCGGGTCGAACTCGCCTGCGACGGCCGGCGCTTCACCTGCATCTCTCATCCGGTGCCCCGGGCCAAAGAGGGTTGAGGCATGAAGATGCTGTCGCTCACTGGAAAAGCGTGAAAAAAATGATTTAATTAGTAAATATGATTAGGTCGCAGGATTTACTTTTCAATGCTTTTCTGATGCAAGCGAGGTGTCATGAACCGCTCAAACCAGGATTCCATTCGCAATATCGGGATTATCTCTCATATCGATGCCGGAAAGACGACCGTTTCCGAGCGGATTCTTTACTACAGCGGTGAAATCCATAAAATGGGCGAGGTCCACGACGGCCTGGCCACCATGGACTGGATGGAGCAGGAGCAGGAGCGCGGCATCACCATTACCGCTTCGAGCACCAGTTGCCGATGGGGCGATTTTTGGATCAACCTGATCGATACCCCCGGGCATATCGATTTTACCATCGAGGT
>CALZIC010000089.1 GCA_945787285.1 uncultured Desulfuromonadales bacterium | reverse complement strand
CCGCGAGGTGACAACCGTCTGCCGCCTCGACACGGCCGACGAGGTCGCCTATTACCAGAGCGGCGGCATTCTCAACTACGTGCTGTACCGGCTGTTGGGGGAACGGCGGCTCGGGTAACGGCGGCTCTGCCAGGCACAGGAAAAGGCCCGCATTTCTGGCGGGCCTTTTCTTTATCCAGGTGCAGGGGATCATGGCCCGCCCAACGGGGGAAGGTTCTTTATGCAGGAGGTATGGAATTTGCAAAAACACCGGTGTTTGCAGGGGCCCTGCATGGGCCTGGTCAGGGATTTCTTCTACAGGAGCAACCGGTTGTAATGAAACGATTTTCCCTACTGATCGCGCTGTTGTTTCTGGTCTGTCCGCTGAACGCGTTCGGTTCCGTCCAAACGATCCGGGTCGGTGTTTTTGACAACCTGCCCATGGTTTCCTTTGACAGCGGAGGACAGGCCACCGGGATTTTCCCGGAACTTCTGGAGCATATGGGCTCTCAGGAGGGCTGGAGCCTGGAATACGTTCCGGGAACCTGGGCGGAGTGCCTTGAACGCCTGGATCGCGGTCAGATCGATGTCCTGGTTTCCATTGCCTACACCGAGCCCAGGAGTCGCCGCTACGACTTCTCCGAGGAGACGGTCCTTTCCAACTGGGGGGAGATCTATGCCCGCCCCGATACGGAGGTCCGCTCTATCCTCGACCTGGACGGCAAGGCCGTCGCGGTGATGAACAAGAGCGTCTTCGTCGACGGCCCGGGCGGTTTGAGGCGCCTGGCCGCCCAGTTCGAAATCGACGTTCGGTTTGTTGAGGAGCGGGACTACGCCTCCGCCCTCCGGGCAGCAGAGAGCGGTAAGGCCGATGCGGTTCTGGCCAACCGCTTTTTTCTGAGGCGGCACGAGAAGGGTCTTCAGCTCAAGAAAACGACCGTTCTGGTCAGTCCGATCGAAATCCGCCTGGCCTTTCCCCCCGGGCGGCATACCGCCCTTCGTCAAACAATTGACTTTCATCTGGCGCAGCTGAAGCAGGACCGCTCGTCCTTCTATTACCAGTGCCTCGACCGCTGGCTCGGCCAGGAGGTGATCACCACCTACCCGACCTGGCTGGTCCCCTCGCTTGTTGGGGGCGGAGCCCTGGTTTTTACACTGTTGGCGGTCACCCTGATTACCCGTTACCAGGTTCGCAGGCAGACCCGTGAGCTGGTCTCCCGCAACCGCCAGCTGCGGCATGAAATTGCCGCGCGCGGGCGCATTGAAGAGAGCCTGCGCGACAATGAGGAGCGTCTGCGCTACCTGGCCCATCACGATACCCTGACCAATCTTCCGAACCGGGTGCTTTTTCACGATCGCCTGCAGCATGCCATGGCCGAAGCGCGCCGTTCAAACGACCAGGTGGCGATCCTCTTTCTCGACCTGGACCGCTTTAAAAACATCAACGACTCGCTCGGCCATGAAACCGGTGATCGGTTGCTGCGCGAGGTGGCCCGCCGCCTCCAGCAGAGCGTGCGCGAGGCCGATACGGTGGCCCGACTGGGGGGGGATGAATTCGTCGTGGTGGCGGAGCAGGTCAAAGATGTCAAAAATGTGGCTCTTCTGGCGCAGAAAATTCTGCACGCCCTGCAGCAGGTGATCCGTATCGACGATCACCACCTGTATGTTACCGCAAGCATCGGCATCACCCTCTTTCCTGATGACGGCAATGACGTGGAGGGGCTGATGCGGGCGGCCGATGTGGCCATGTACCGCGCCAAGGATGACGGGCGCAACAATCATCAGTTCTATACCCCGGACATGAACTGCCGGTCGCGGGAGCTGCTGCACCTCGAAACCGACCTGCGCCAGGCCCTGGCCCAGCAGCAGCTGGTCCTGCATTACCAGCCCCAGTACGAGATGGCCACCGGCAGCCCCGTCGGAATGGAGGCCCTGGTGCGCTGGCAGCACCCGCAAAAGGGGATGGTTTCTCCGGCGGATTTTATTCCGCTGGCCGAGGAGACCGGCCTGATCGTGCCGATCGGCGAGTGGGTGCTGCGGGCCGCCTGCGCCCAGAGCAAAGACTGGCAGCGGCAGGGGCTTCCGCCGATGGTGGTGGCGGTGAACATTTCGCCCCGCCAGTTTCGTCAGAGCGACCTGGTCTCCATGGTCTCCAGGGTCCTTGAGGAGACCGGCCTCGACCCTTCTCTGCTGGAGCTCGAGATTACCGAGGGCATGATCATGAACGATGTGGAATCGGCGATCCTGACCCTGCAGGAATTCAACCGCATGGGGGTTCATCTGGCCATCGACGACTTCGGAACCGGCTATTCCTCTCTCGGTTACCTGAAGCGCCTCCCCGTTTCAAGGCTCAAGATCGACCAGTCGTTTGTCAGGGACCTGCCCGAGGATCTTAACGATGCAGCCATCGCCTCATCGGTCATCGCCCTGGCTCACAGCATGGGGCTCGATGTCATTGCCGAGGGCGTCGAAAGCCAGGAGCAGGTTCAGTTTCTTCACGAAAGGGGATGCCTCAAAGGACAGGGGTACCTATTCAGCCGGCCGCTCCCGGTTGGAGAATTTACTCAATTGTTTGACAGCGGCCAGCTCTTGCATCATGGTTGACCGGTACGGCAACCGTACGTAGAAGGTTTCGACCGGCAGACCAGGACTCTCTTCTCCCGCCAGGCCGCTCACTGAATATCGTCTGCGCGTTTCGAGGCCGCCCCGATGTCCATCTCCACCTCTCCCCAGACTCCGCCGCTTCCGGCATGGCCCGGTATGGGCCTGCTGATCTTCACCACCATCCTCACCCTTTCGGCTCTTTATGCGCCGCAGCCGCTGTTGCCGGTTTTGGTCGCCGAGTTCGGCGTCAGCAGGGAGGCGGCCGCCGCTCTGACCACCGTGGCGTTCATCCCCTTGAGCCTGGCCCCTCTGGTCTACGGTTACGTTCTCGAGTCGGTCTCCGCGACCCGGATGCTGCGCCGGGCGGTGCTGCTGCTGGCCCTCAGCGAACTGGCCTTCTTTCTGGTGGCCGATTTTTCCGCCCTGCTCGCCCTGCGCCTGGTGCAGGGGCTGCTGATCCCCGCCATTCTCACTGCGCTGATGACCCAGTTGGCTTCGATGGCCCGGGGGGCCGAGGTGCAGCGGACCATGGCGGTCTATATCGCCGCCACCATTCTCGGCGGTTTTCTCGGCAGGGCCTGCTCGGGCATGATCGCCACATGGCTGGGCTGGCGGATGAGCTTTCTGGTGCTGGCGCTGAGCCTTGGGCTCTGTTTTGCGCTGCTGTGCCGGGTGGCCGATGGCCCCCCCCTGTCTCTGCAGCGTCCGCGTCCCCGGGTTATGGTCGATGTCCTGTCGCAAAAGGGAATGCTCGCCCTTTACCTGGGGGTGTTCTGCCTCTTTCTTTCGTTTGCCGCGGTGATGAACTTTCTTCCTTTTCGTCTCACCGAGCTGCACTCGGAGGCGGATGAGATGCGCATCGGATTGATGTACAGCGGCTACGCCATGGGGATCGTCTCTTCGCTTCTGGCTGTACCGATATGCCGGCGGCTCGGCGGAGAGCGGCGGGGGATGGCGCTGGGGATGGTTTTATTCGGCCTGGCCGTGCTGGGCCTCGGTTTCGGAAGGGTCGAGTGGCTCTTTGTCGACATGTTCGTCCTCTGCGCAGCGATGTTTCTGGTGCACGCCACCGCCTCGGGGCTGGTCAATTGCCGCTCCTCGCAGAACCGGGGAGTTGTCAACGGGCTGTATGTGGCTTTTTACTACGGGGGGGGAACGGTCGGGTCGCTGCTGCCGGGGTATGTCTACCGGCACTGTGGGTGGTGGGGGTTTCTGCTGGTGTTGCTGGGGGTGATCGGCGCGGGTCTGCTGTGTCTCCTGGCTTCTCGGCACGATTAAGGCCGCCAGAGGCCCACCTGGTTGCGCCGCGCCTCGGCTTCGGCGTGCAGGAAATCGTCTTTGTGGGAAAAGTCGAAGCGGCGGTAGACCACCGCGTACCCTTTTTCGATGAGCAGCCGGTTGAGCATCCGTCCGTCCGAAAGGACGACGTAGGCCAGCAGGCGGCCGTGCCGGTCCCTTTGCTCGGCGCCCGGTTGCAGTACGACGTTCTGACCTTTGACCGTGGCGATGTTGAATCGCAGGGCTTCTTTGGCCACCGCCCGCAGTCGGGCTCGGGCCACCCCCTGGCTACGCAGGTAGCGGTCCCTTTTTGAATCGTCCTTCTCCGGCGTGTCGATGCCGATCAGCCGCACCTTGCCGATACCGTCGACTTTGAGCGTGTCCCCGTCGTAGATCCAGCTGATCGTGCCGCGAAGTGGCGGGTCTTCCGCTTCGGCACAGCCGCAGAAAAGAGCCAGCACGCCGAGGGCGAAGGCAAGGAGATAATGCTTTTTCAGGGGGCGTGCGGTCATCCGCGTCCCCAGAGAATGCGCGTGAACATGCCGGTGAAAAAGCCCCACACCAGGTTGAATAGGAGGACGAACAGGGGAGTGAGGTTGCCCAGCCCGAGCCCCAGGGGGCCATGAGGGGTGGTGTACGGAAAGACCAGGAAGAGCTGGCAGGCGGTGGGGAGCAGGCTGATCCAGAGCCCCTTGCGGATCCACTGGCTGCGGGAGCGCGGCCCCTGCACCGAAATAAAGTAGGCCATGCCCCATATCCCGCCCCAGACCAGGCGGGGGTAGAGCCAGGCCTGGCTGAGTTCGGGGGCCATGGCCACCTCGGCAAAGCCGGTGATGCCCCAGGCCCCGGTGAGCCAGGCTGCAAGGCTGTTGAAGAGGGCGCCGATCATTCCGGCGCAGAAGCAGACGGCAAGTAGGGCCCTGGTGCGTTGCATGATTCCTCCCCGGATAAGTGCAGACGGCCTGGCCGGATCATGTTTTCAGGTCAGGTGGCCGCTTCGTTCATACTCCCTGTTCGGTAGCCCTGAAGGTCGAGGGCGACGTAGGTAAAGCCGGCCGCCTTGAATTCGCGGACCACTTCATCGCGCAGCGGCTGTTCGGCAAGGCGCAGGATGTCGTCAGGGGCCACCTCGATGCGGGCGGTCTCCCCATGGTAGCGGACCCGGTAGTTGACAAAGTCTTTCAGCCTCAAGAAGGTCTCGCAGCGGTCGAGCTGGGCAAGCCGCTCGGCGGTGATTTCCGTTCCGTAGGGAAACCGCGAGGAGAGGCAGGCGAAGGGCTGCTTGTTCCAGGTCGGCAGGCCGAGCTGTTTGCTGAGCGCGCGGATGTCTTCCTTGCACAGGCCGGCCTCCAGCAGCGGCGAGCGTACCGCGAGCTCTTTGGCCGCATCTCGCCCGGGACGAAAGTCGCCCAGGTCGTCGGTATTGGAGCCGTCGAGGATAAAGGCGAAGCCGAGCTCCGCCGCCTTGTCGCGGCAGATGGAGAAGAGCTCTTTCTTACAGTGGTAGCAGCGGCTTCGGTCGTTCTGGGCGAAGCCCGGTATCTTCAGTTCGTCGCTTTCGACCACCAGCTGCCGCACCCCCATCTCGGCCGCCAGTTTGCAGCTCTGCTCGAACTCGAACTGGGGGTAGGTGGGGGAGGTGGCGGTCAGGGCGAGAACGTTCTGGACGCCGAGGACATCACGGGCCACGCGCAGCAGAAAAGTCGAGTCGACGCCGCCCGAAAAGGCGACGACGACCGATTCCATCTCCTGCAGCATATTCTTGAGCTTTTGGGACTTCTCGTCAAGGTTCATCATGTCACAATTTTAAATGAGTAAAAGCATTTACCGCAGAGGGCGCAGAGATCGCGGAGAAAAGTCTCGAGACCAAGCGCCTTTCTTTACGTCCTCCGCGTACTCGAGAGAGCGAAGCGAACGGGGAGTAGAAACAGGTTTCTTAATCGAAAATTCCCGTCGACAGGTAGCGCTCGCCGGTGTCGCAGACTATGGTGACCACGTTCTGGCCGGGCTTGAGCCGTCTGGCCACCTGCGCGGCGGCGAAGACGTTGGCGCCGGTGGATATGCCGCTGAAAACGCCGGCTTCCTTGGCCAGTCGGGCCGCGGTCTGCATGGCCTCTTCGTTGGTGACGGTAATCACTTCCTGGTAGACTTTGGTGTCGAGCACGTCGGGGATGAACCCGGCGCCGATCCCCTGAATCTTGTGCGGGCCGGGGTTCCCGCCGGAGAGGACCGGCGAGTCGGCCGGTTCGACCGCGGCGATAAAGACCTCGGGGTTGTGGCTCTTCAAGACATGGCCGACCCCGGTGATGGTGCCGCCGGTTCCGACCCCCGCAACAAACGCAGCGATGTTGCCGTCGAGCGCCTTGAGGATTTCCGGCCCGGTGGTTCGCTCGTGCACCCGCGGGTTGGCCGGGTTCTTGAACTGCTGGGGCATGAAGCAACCGCGCTCCTCGGCGATCTCTTCGGCCTTTTCGATCGCTCCGCGCATCCCCTGGGCGCCGGGGGTCAGGACGAGCTCGGCCCCGTAGGCCCCGAGCAGGCGGCGGCGTTCAAGGGTCATGGTGTCCGGCATGGTCAGAATCAGCCGGTATCCCTTGATGGCGCAGACCAGCGAGAGCCCGATGCCGGTGTTGCCGCTGGTCGGTTCAACGATCGTCTCGCCCGGTTTGAGCAGACCGTTTTCTTCGGCATCCTCGATCATCGCCAGGGCGATTCGGTCCTTGACGCTGCCGCCGGGGTTGCTTGCCTCGACCTTGCCCCACAGGGTGGCGCCTTCGGGATCAGAAAAGCCGGAGAGGCGGACCAGGGGGGTGTTGCCTACCTGGCCTAAGGCGTTGTCGCTGATAGTTGTCGGCATGGAAGTCTCCTGTCGATAGAAAGGTCAGATATAGTACATGAACCGGTGGTCCATCTCTTTTTCAATTCCCATCTCTTTGCCGTCCTCACAGAGATCCTGCAAGGTGATCGAGTCGAAATAACCGTTCAGGCGCGAGGTGGCTTCGGCCCAGACCCTCTGAGTGACGCACTGGCTTTTGAACTCGCAGGAGTCCTCGTTCTGGCCGCCGTCGCGAACGCAGCCGACCAGGGAGAGGTCCCCCTCGGCGGCGAGCAGGATGTCCTTGACGGTAATCTCTTCTGGCTTTTTGGCCAGAAAATACCCGCCCTGGGGACCCCGGCGGCTTTTGATCAGGCCGGCCTTCTTGAGGTCCTGAAAAATCTGCTCAAGATAGCGGGGGGAAATGTTCTGACGGCGGGATATGTCCTTTATCTGGCACGGCAGACTGGCGCCGTGGTAGGCCATGTCGAAGAGCGCCCTGAGTCCGTAACGGCTTTTTGTCGAAAACTTCATGTCTATTCTCCTCCAAGAGGTCGTTGTACGAGTTGTAGTAAAGTCTATCTGGCTTGTCAAGAATTAAATGGGTCAAAGGTTGGGGTGAATACCGATGCGGCGACAAAAGACGGGGGCCTGCGCAGGACGATGGAGCCGGCCAGGTTGACAGGTCCGGTGGCGGACTGGGGTGGGCGTGAATCGTGCCGGGCGCAGGGCCAATAAAAAAGGGCCGGCGAGTGCCGGCCCTTGAGGGCGTCAGGTGGAGTGCTGAGGGTCAGCCCTTGGATGGGGTCAACTCGTCCGCAGTGAAGTTGTAGGTGGCGAAATAGTCTTCCACCGTTTCGGCCCGGCGGATCAGCTCGACGGTGCCGTCGGTGCGCAGCAGCAGTTCCTTGGGGCGCAGGCGGCCGTTGTACTGAAAGCCCATGGCGTGGCCGTGGGCGCCGCTGTCATGGATCATCAGCAGGTCCCCTTCTTCGATGGCGGGGAGTTCTCTTTGTACCGCGAACTTGTCGTTGTTTTCGCAGAGAGAGCCGACCACATCGTAAACCTTGTCTTTCGGTTGATCCTCTTTGCCGACAACGTCGATGTGGTGGTAGGCCTCGTAGAGGGCCGGGCGCATCAGCGCCGACATGCAGGCATCGACGCCGATGTACTGGCGATAGGTGTCCTTGTGGTTGATGGCGGTGGTGACCAGGCTGCCGTGGGGGCCGGTCATGAAGCGGCCGCTTTCCATGTACATGCGCGGGGCATAGCCGTGCTTTTGCTTGAAGGCGTCGAACTGGGCGGTGATCTCCCGGCTCATGGCGTCGATGTTCAACGGCGCCTGATCGGGGCGGTAGGGGATGCCGAAGCCGCCGCCGATGTTGACGAACTCGAAACGGATGCCGAGCTCGGTCTCGACCATCTCGGCGATCTCCAGAACCATGCGGGCCGTCTCGACCATGTAGGTGTAGTCGAGTTCGTTGGAGGCGACCATGGTGTGCAGGCCGAAGCGCTTGGCCCCCCGCTGCTGGGCCCTGCTGTAGGCTTCGAGGACCTGCTCGTGGGTGACGCCGTATTTGGCCTCGACCGGGTTTCCGATGATGATGTTGCCGGTACGCCGGGGACCCGGATTGTAGCGGAAGCAGACCAGTTCGGGAAAGTTGGGGACCTTGTCGATGAGGCTGATATCGTCGAGGTTGAGGATGCAGCCTCCGTCCTGCTCGGCAAAAACGAACTCTTCTTCGGAGGTGTTGTTGGAGGTGAACATGATGTCTTCGCCGCGGCCGCCGAGCTCGCGGCTGAGAATCAGTTCGGGAATCGAGGAGCAGTCGAAACCGAAATCCATATCATGCATGATCTGCTGAATCTTCTTGTTGGGAAGGGCCTTGACGGCAAAATACTCGCGAAAACCTTCGATGCCGGCAAAGGCTTTTTTGAGGTTTTCACCCGTTTCGCGAATTCCCGCTTCATCATAAATATGAAACGGGGTGCCGTAATGGGCGGCGATTTCTTTAACCACGGGCGATAGGCGATTTTTG
>CALZIC010000088.1 GCA_945787285.1 uncultured Desulfuromonadales bacterium | reverse complement strand
TTAAGTATCTGAAATAATTGTTATTTCATTTCATACGCGAAGCGTTTTTAGTCCAACAGGTATTAGGCGAAGTTTATAGGCTTCTATCTGTAGAAACAAGTTTCTATATCTAACAGCGGTTTCTACCGGTATAAACCGTCGGGTTTGTATTGCTAGAAACTTATTCGGTTTGTATTTGGATATATGTGGTTTCTACTGCTATATGCCTTTTGGAAATTCCCTCTGATACGTTCATTGAGAAGCTCTACCAGTCTTTTCCTTTTTGTCCCCAACGGTTTCTGCAATGCCTGCCAAGAAGTTGCTCTGGCCCCGCAAGAGAAGACACGTCAAACCCTGCTGCCCAGTATGTGGGCCTCGCCCTGGGGGGGCTTGGCCTTATGTCATCAGAACCAGACGACAAGCGCAAAAAGCCGCATTCCGGACAAACCGGAAACACGGCTCTTTTCAATTCCCTCCAGGTAAACCTTTCGGCTGCACCGGATTCCCCCTGACCATAAGAAACAAATAAATAAAGGTAACTTTTACTGCTTTTAAGGAGAGATTGTCAATCTTTATCCGGGAGCGAACTGGCGGTCGATTCTCCTGGGCCGGTTATTGGAGTTTTTCGGTTCGGATGATCTCCGGGGCGACCATGCCGCCGGACATGACGACCCGCAACGCCTCTTCGACACTGAGGTTGGTGGGGTACACGTTGTGGGATTCGAGGATCAAAACATATCCGGAGGTGGGGTTGGGCGAGGTGGGGATAAAAACCGTATAGTACTCCTTTCCCGATTCGCTCGGCACACTGTTGGTGATAAAAGCGATGGAGTAGCTGCCTTCTTTGGGAAATTCGACATAGACCGCCTTGCGGAAGGAATTCTTGCCGCCGGCGGTGAAGACATGCATGAGCTGTTTGGACGAGGTGTAGATCGATTTGACCAGGGGGATGCGGGCGAACAGGGATTCGCCGTAATGGACCAGCCGGCTGCCGAGCAGGTTGGTGGCGAAAATGCCCGCAAGGTAGAGGATCAGAAGTCCGGCGGCCATGCCGAGCCCGGGGATGTAGACGCCTTCGCCGCGAAAAAAGATGACCGCCTTTTCGATGTAGGGCCTCAGGAACCCGTCGGCGAGATTGAAAAGAAAGCGCAGAATAAAGATGGTGATTCCGAGGGGAATGACCACAAGGAGGCCGGCCATCAGTTTCCGCTTGAGGTGGTTTAGCAGAAACCAGTGGGGCCTGAATCGCCTCTTTTTTTCTGGCTGATCGTTCATGCCCGTCTCTTTTCTCCCCGTTTCTTGCTCCGACTTCAATGTCAACGGCTGCGGCAGTGACAAATAAAGAAAGCCCCGGCCGGTCAGGTCGAAGCTTTCTTTATTCAGTCGATCCGCTTAACGATCAGGCTATTCGCGTACGTAGGTGTCCATGTCGCTTTCGTGGACCATCCCCATGGTGCGGGCGTACTCCGATTCGATGATCTGGTAGTGAGCGCGGGTTTCTTCGACGACCTTGTCGAATACGCTGCGAACGGCCGGGTCGATGATGCGGGTGGCCAGGAGGCGGAAGTTTTGCTCCATGTCCTGCTCTTCGGCCAAGGCGATTTCACGGGCCCTGCGCTCGTGGGTGTCCTCTTTCACGGCTTTCTGCAGTTCGAGCAGCATGGCGGAGTCGGGGTTGGGAGGCGTTCCCATGAATTCAGGAAACGAGCCGAGATCGGACCCTTTGTAGTAGCTGAAGAAGCGGTTGGCATTTTCACGTACTTCAACGGCCAGGCGCTGAAAAACCTTTTTCCCCTCGGCATGCTGAGTGTGTTCAGCGGCCGCCAGGTAAAAATCCATCAGGTTTTTCTTAGCGGTGATCGCCTGCTTGAGGGCCTCCTGCATTTTGAGTTCTTGTGGCATACGTGCCTCCTGTAATTGAATGATGTTTTTTCCCGAATGGATGCGGAAAACATTTCACGTCGTGCAGAGTGGCGGTGGTGACGTTGTGGCAGTCCGCTGTCTAGGAGGCTGTCGGGCTTAACATGAACCTAACTGCGAAATCGGCTGATCGGTCCATATCCTCGGCAATTTTCGACAAATAGGTGAATTTATTCCCGCACGTAGGTATCGATATCGGTTTCGTGAACCATGCCCATCATATGGGCGTATTCCGACTCGATGATCTCGTAGTGATGGTGGGTTTCTTTGGCCATGCGCTCGAACACTGCTTTGACGTCAGGGTCTTTGACCTGTTTTGAGGTCAGGAGAAGGTTCTTTTCAAGGGTTTCTTCTTCGCGCAGAGCTATTTCCATCGCTTTGCGCTCGTGCACTTCTTCTGTGATGGCCTTTTCCAGTTCCTGGTGCATGGCGGTGGCCACCGTAGGGGGCTGGGACATGAATTCGTCGAACGTGCCGATGTCGCCTCCCTTGTACAGGTTGAAAAAATGTCCGGCATGTTCCCGCTCTTCTTTGGCCAGGGTTTCGAACACTTTTTTCCCTCGTGGATCTTTGGTGATCTCGGCCGCCCTGAGGTAAAAGTCCATCGCATCCTTTTCAGTCTGTATGGCGATTTTCAGAGCTTGCTGAAGGTTGAATTCACCAGCCATCGGTCTTCCTCCTTGTTATTTATGGCGTTTTGTCCCCGGAATCATTGGATCTGTATAAAAATTATGACGGAAAATATCCCCTTGTCAAAGCCGCAACGGCGCTTTTTGGAGTTGTATACGGTTTGCCGGGCGTGTTGCGGCCCGACCGGTATCGTGCAAAACCACGACAAGTCGGCAGGTGAGGGTAAGGAGTCATTGCAGATAAAAATAAAGACTTTCTCCTTTTCTCCTCCCAGCCTTGCGCCTCTGCCTTAACGATCGTCTCGGGATGGTTTGTTTGGCGGATAAAGTGTGTCATGATGGGACATTCGATTTGTTCGGTCAGGAGATATTTACATGGATAGATACCGGGAGGCGATCAGCCCCCTGAAAGTGGAACTGCCGAGGCGCGGATTGGCGCAGATGGTTCGCCTGGTGCGCGATCTCTATCGTTTGAGCTGTCTGCAGGGCTACCGCGCGGCGGTGGCGCCGTTTTTGCCTGAATCGGCCCGTTTTGCCCCGGGCCACGATTCGGTGATGATGGGGTACGATTTTCACTGGAGCGACGACGGGGCGCAGTTGATCGAGGTCAATACCAATGCCGGGGGGGCGCTGCTCGCCTGGTCGGCCGCAAGTTCCGCGTCGGGCTCCGACCCCTTCGAGCTGCCGGAAAAGCTCGAGCGCCGGGTCCTTTCGACCTTTGCCGAGGAGATGCGCCGTTTCAGCGGCGGTGCGGTTGGCGCCCCCAGGCGGGTGGCGATCATCGATGAGAGCCCGCAGGAGCAGTTCCTGCACGGCGAGATGCTGGCCTTTTCACGGCTCTTTGCCAGGGCCTGGAACGCCGAGGTGGCGGTGGTCGACCCGGGTGAACTGCAGGCCGGTGCCGACGGGGTTTTTCATCAGGAGCAGCGGGTCGATCTGGTTTATAACCGGCATTGCGATTTTTACCTGGAATCTGCGGAGATGGCCGGGCTGCGCGAGGCGTACCTGGCCCGCAGCGTGTGCTTGTCCCCCAACCCGTTCTGCTACGGGCTGCTGGGAGACAAGCGGCGCATGGTCCTCTGGTCTGACCGGGAGGCTCTGGGCTCCGTCGGTCTCGATGGGGCGGCGTGCGATCGGATTGTCCGGCGCGTGCCGCTGAGCCGCATGCTCTCGGAACTGGACCGCGACGAGGTGTGGAAGGAGCGCAACGGCCTGGTCTTCAAGCCGGTGGCGCGCTTCGGCAGCCGCGGCGTGCTGCTGGGGCGCAAGGCTTCGCGCAAACGTTTCGACACCCTTGAGGGGGGCGACACCCTGGTGCAGCGGGCGGTTCCGCCTTCGCTGACCCCGGCTGGCGAGGGCGCAGAGATGAAAACCGATTTTCGCCTCTACGTCTACCGCAACCAGGTGCTTGGCCTCGCCGCTCGGCTCTACCAGGGGCAGGTGACCAACATGCGCACCCCCGGAGGCGGCTTCGCCCGGGTGGAGCTGGTTTAAATTCCCCATGAAAGCACCAATAGAAAAAGGCCGGCCGCTGATGCGGCCGGCCTTTTTATATGGGCTGACAGGATGAATTACCAGGGGAGAACCTGGCCGTCCTCGCTCCACAGCTTTCCGCTGTCTTTAAGGGTCAGGGTGGTCAGAACCTGGTGAAGTTTGACGGCGCTTTCCCGGGGCGAGAGCGGGGCCTCCGGGCCGCCTATTTCGGTGCGGACCCAGCCGGGGTGCAGTGCGACGGCCGTGATGCCTTTCGGTGCGAGGTCGATGGCAAGGTTTTTCATGACCAGGTGGGCCGCCGCCTTGGAGGTGCGGTAGGCATAGATGCCACCGTCCTCGTTGGCCTGCAGGCTGCCGAGCAGGCTGCCGATGGTGATGATCACCTTGCGCCGGCTGCGGGCCACCTGGTCGGCGAATGCGACCGCCATCTGCATCGGGGCGATGGTGTTGACGTGGAAGGTCTGCAGCCAGGCTTCGGTGTCGATATTGCCGAAGTCCTGTTCGAGCGGGCCGGAGACTCCGGCATTGTTGACCAGGATGTCGATGGGAATCTCGCTCAAGGTGGCGGCGAGTTGACGGATCTGCTCCGGGTCGGTGACATCGAGCCGGTGGATGGAGACCGTGCCCCCGGCCCCAGAGGCGACCTGGCTGAGGGCGGTGGCGCTTTCGGGGGTGCGGCAGCAGGCGAACACCTTCCAGCCGTAGCCGGCGAACTCACGGACCAGCTCCAGCCCGATGCCGCGATTTGCTCCGGTGATGAGAACGGTTTTTCCCATATCATTGCCCTGTCTTGGCGAGATCGATCTTGCTGGTGATATTGTTTTTGATCCAGCTGGCGTCCCACCACTCGATGGGGGCGATCGGAAGTCCGGAGAGGATCACCCCGAAATGAAGATGGTCGCCACCGGCCATGCCGGTAGCCCCCGAGTTGCCGACAATTTCGCCCTTGACGACGCTCTGCCCGGCCTCGACGCTGATGCGGCTGAGGTGGCCGTAGAGCGTTTGCAGGCCGAGGCCGTGATCGATGATCACGCACAGCCCGTAGATGCCCATTTCATCGGCGAAGACCACGGTGCCGTTGTTGGCCGCCACCAGCGGGGCCTGGGACACCGAGGCCAGGTCGATGCCGAGGTGGGTCTGCTGGTCGATGACTTGCTTCTTGTGCATATAGCTGCGGTGGTCGGCAAACAGGGCCAGGGTTGCGGTGTTGGGCTGGCGCAGGAAGACCCCTTCCCAGAGGGGGGAGGGGGCTGTCTGCCGGCCGAAATCGACCAGCGCGGCGCGATTGCGCTGGCGCAGTTCGCGGTTGACCTTGAGGAAAACCTCGAGGGACGATCCGGCTTCGGGAAATTCGCTTTCGAAGGGGGGCATTTTAGCGTCGAGAAAATTCTGGCTGACGTTAATCTGGCGCCGGCGGAAGTTCTTGTCGTTGGCGTGATAATAAAAGCCGGTGTGCCGCTCGTTGCCCGCCCTGTCCATTGCGACGACCTTGGGGACGAACTGGGCGGCGGGAACGTCGAACGGGAAGGCGAACATGCAGGCATAGGATCCGGAGCTCTGCTGGTAGGCGGGGAAAAAGCGGTCGCCGACCATGACTCCGGTTTTGTCGACTTCCTCGGAAATGGTGTAGAGGACCAGGCCGGCGCCGCCCCGGTTCAGGTTGTGGCTGCGGCTGAGGACCGAAATCACCGGGGACTTGCTGTCGTAGTCGAAGGTGAAGGTCTGGTCGGTGGTGTTGCCGGCACCGAACGGGAAGATGCTGCGGTCGGTGGTGACAACCCGGATCACTATCGGCCCGTCCTTGATGCCGAGTTTATCAAGCGCCAGCGGTTCGCGACGCGTGTGGGTGTTCATGGGGTAGGCCCGGGCAAGGATCGCCTGGGTTTTTCCGTTCTGGGTGAGGGTCACGGTCACTTCCCTGAGCCCGGAAGGGGGGTCGGACAGTTCAAGGGTCGGCGGCCGGTTGCCGGAGACCGGTCCGGCGGCGGGGGTCATGGCCAACTGGGGGCCTTCGGTATCGCGGAAATAAAAGATGCTGCCGGCGATCAGCGCGGTCAGCAGGACGATAGTCAGTACCAGGGTCGAGGTTTTCAACAGTTCTTCCTTTGGCTTGTTTGGAGTTCAGCAGGTTGGTTCGGCAGAGATGCCCTACTATAACCATGAATGCTCCAATGAGCAATGGGGAAGCCCGGAAGATTTCTTCGTCAGCGGTGCGGTTGCAAAAAAACGGAGCCTGTGCTTTGCTGGATAGTGTCAATAAGTCCTCAAAAAGGAGCCGAACAGATGGGATTCATACGCTGGTTATTGTCCCTCCGCCGCGTTGCCGGTGGTTCTCTGCCGGAGACCATGACCGAGCTCAAGGGGAGTGACCCCTGCTGGTGCGGCAGCGCAAAGCGCTACCGCAGCTGCCACAGGCGCGAGGACCGCAGACGTTTTCGGGCCGCGGGAGGGAAAAAGATCGCCTCCAGCCCCTTTACCTGAAAGCGCTGAGGGGGGTGAGTTTCACCCTCGCACCATTATGAATGTTGAATGTCAGAGGCGGGGGATACCACTGCGGTATCCCCCGCCTCTTTGTTTACATGCGTACATAAGGGCTTGACAGGCCGGCCGGTTTTGGCGAGCCTGTGCGATGATTTTTACCTGGAGGGTGTTTCTATGATGTGGATGCAGAGTCTTTTCGGGATGTTGGTTCTGCTGGGGCTGGCCTGGGCCTTCAGTGAGAACCGCCGGCATATCCGGCCGAGGGTCGTCGTTTCCGGCCTGCTGCTTCAGTTTCTGCTGGCAGCCATCCTGCTCAAACTTCCGCTGTTCAAGGGGTTTTTTGTCACCCTCAATGAAGGGGTGATGATGCTGGACAGGGCCACGACCGCCGGAACGACCATGGTGTTCGGTTTTCTTGGCGGCGGCCCTCTGCCGTACGCCGAAACCGCTGCGGGCGGTTCCTTCACCCTGGCGTTTCGAGCCCTGCCGCTGGTGCTGGTGGTCAGTGCGCTTTCGGCGCTCCTTTTTCACTGGCGGGTTCTTCCGCTGGTGGTGCGTGGCTTCTCCTGGCTGCTGCGAAAATCGCTGGGCATCGGCGGTGCGGTCGGTGTCAGTGCCTCCGCCAACATCTTCGTCGGCATGATCGAGGCCCCCCTGCTGGTGCGCCCCTATCTTCAGCGCATGTCGCGCGGCGAGTTGTTTGCCGTGATGACCTGCGGCATGAGCACGATTGCCGGCACCGTGCTGGTCCTCTATGCCGCCATTCTGCAGGGGGTGATTCCCGATGCTCTCGGACATATTCTCACGGCATCGCTGATCAGCGCCCCGGCGGCTCTGGTGGTGGCGCAGCTGATGGTTCCCCACAGCGGCGATCCGACCGAAGGAGGACTTGCCGATATCGGCGAGTCCTCCAGCGCCATGGATGCGGTGACCCGGGGGACGGGCGAAGGGCTCAAGCTGCTTCTCAATATTATCGCCATGCTGCTGGTGCTGGTGGCCCTGGTTTCCCTGGTCAACCAGCTGTTGGGACTGCTGCCGGAAATCGGTCACCGGCCTCTGTCGCTGCAGGCGCTCCTCGGCACTCTGCTGGCCCCTCTGGCCTGGTTGATCGGGCTTCCCTGGAGCGAGGCGGTGACCGGAGGCGGGCTGCTCGGTACCAAGGTGATACTCAACGAATTTGTCGCCTATCTCGACCTGGCCGCCCTGCCGGCCGAAGCCCTGAGCGAGCGCAGTCGGTTGATTCTGACCTACGCGCTGTGCGGCTTTGCCAACCTGGGGAGTCTCGGCATCATGATCGGCGGCATGGGGACCATGGTGCCGGAGCGGCGCGATGATATCGTCGCCCTGGGGGGCAAGTCGATTGTCGCCGGAACCCTCGCCACCTGCCTGACCGGTGCGGTGGTGGGAATCTTTTATGTTTAGTGGTTGAGTAAACAACGAATTGTTTAGAAAAAACGACTAGTGTGCTGTTTGGTTAATCGTGTCAGTTAATTCCGAGTCAATTTGGTTGCTGTCAAGGCGTTGCCGACGCAGGCCTAGCCAAGCGTTAAGTCAAGGAGGCACAACGCAGACAGCGGCCAAAAGGGCCGGAATTATAGGTCACGATTAACCGCACAGTGCACTAGATATGTGTTGTTTCCTGGGGAAGGCTTATGGTTTATTTGGTGGGCTAATCTGCTCCTCTGTAGGAGCGAATTCATTCGCGATTAAGCGGCCCGCGAAACCCTCGCGGTTGAAACCGCCCCCACAAGGGCCGGCTCAGGGCTGCTCGTTCTGCTTGACCCAGGCGTCGATGTCTGCGGCGATCTCTTCGGGCAGGTCGATGAATTTCAGGCCCATGCCCGGTTCGTAGCGGGATTTTCGACTGTAGTGCCGGGCCCAGACGACTTCGCAGGTACATTCGACCGTGCGGTTGACCGGTGCGGGGAGGGGCAGCTCGACGAGGAACCGGTTTCCCGGATTCCGCGGGCTGGTGGCGGGGATGAACATGCCGCTGCGGCTGATGTTGCGGGCGTAGCCGAAAAAGGTTTTTCCGCCATCCTCGACCTTGACCTTGAGCACGATCAGCGGGGCCCTGAGGTTTTTGCGCGCATCGGGGTTTTTCTCCGGCGGCGGAATGATCGATTCGCTCATCGTCTCGCTCCTGAAATGGTATTTTATCAATCGTACCAGAGAATTGCCGATTTTTCTCCCGCATCAGGGAGAATTGGCTCCCTGGTGCAGGCGCAGGGCGGCGAGGGCTGCGCAGACCGATGGCTGCGGGTCGATCCCGGCCTCAGCCAGCAACCCCGGCAGGGCTTCGCCCGGTTCGACCTTGGGGTAGGGGCCGGCGCAGAGATGATGGATCAGCCTCAGGGTCTTAAGGGCGTCGAACCAGCCGTGAAAGGCGCGCAGCAAGGCCGCGGGCTGCCGGTGGTTGCCCTGCAGGCGGTCCCAGGTGGCGACCAGACCGATGGATTGGAGGTGGTCGGCCAGGTGGGGGGAGGCCGTGCCGGCCTGATGCAGAAGCGCTTCTCCCGGCAGGCCGAGACTCTGCTCGACGCAGCCGAGCCAGCGGCCCAGAACCGTAAAGCAGCGGGGATCGTAGAAGGTGACCGCGCTGCTTTCCCCGGCCATCAGCTTCGCCACGCTGCGGCCGGTGCCGAACGGGGTGCGCTCCGAGGGGCGGGGGGAGGGGAAGACGGTGGTCCCTTGCAGGGTGCCGACCCCCGAGGTTTTGGCCAGCTGCTGCAGAAAGTAGAAGTCTTCCCCGGCGGGGCGCTTGTTCATCCCCCCGGCTTTGGCATAGGCTTCGGCGCGGCAGGCCAGGGCGCTGCCGACGGTATGGTAGGCATAGGGGGAGCCGGCCAGTTCAAGGCCGAGAACGTAGTGGCGCAAAAAGAGCTCGTAGCGTTCGATGGCCGACTGCTCCGCCGGGTCTGCGGCATCGCGATGGCGAAAAGGAATAGCCGCCCCCCCCTGTCGGGAGGTTGCGAAGTGGTCGAAGAGGGTCGAAAGGTAGTGGCGATCGACCAGGGTGTCGGCATCGAGGCAGGCCAGAAAGGGGTCGGAGTGCGGGTCAAGGCGGCAGAGGGCCAGATCGAGGCCGATCTTCCGGGCCAGACCCACGCCCCCTTCGGCAAGCGCTAGTTCCAGGCCGGCTGAGGCCGCATCGACCCAGGCCAGCTGCAGCGGACCCTTTTCCGCTTTCTGTGCCAGGCGCAGCAGGTCGCCAAGGTTGCCCTGCCTCTGTTCGGCGGGGGCATCCACGCGTTGGTTGACGACCACCAGGATCAGGGTTTTTTTCAGCAGCTGCGGCGGGTTGGCCTGCAGGCTTTCGAGGGTGGCGAACAGGCTGTCGCCTTCGGCCAGCGAGGGGATGACGACGGCGGCGGCGAAGTCGCAGCGACTGCTCCCTGCGATGCGCCAGGGGCCGGTGACGGCACGGGATTCAAGATAGCTGGCGACGGGACTCTTTTTCATCGGTGGGATGCCGCGGCAGCTGTCAGGAGATCGAGCCGATCTGCTTTACCAGCAGATGGGTTGCGAGGCTCATCAGGGCGGCAAACGCCAGAGCCGAGGCGCCGAGGATGGAGAAGAACACCGCCTGTTTGGTGTGCTCGCCCCTGAAGCAGACCCAGCCGATGATCAGGCAGAGGATGCCGAGGGGGATGGCGAGGAGTATGACCATGATCGCGGCCTCCTGAAAACGAAAAAGCCGGCGTTGCCCTGGGCGACGTCGGCGAATTTCTGAAGGGGTTGAGACTGGAGCGGGAAACGGGATTCGAACCCGCGACTTCAACCTTGGCAAGGTTGCACTCTACCACTGAGTTATTCCCGCTCACGTGTTGTCTCTCAACGGGGCGAATTAATAGCAAACCTCCTGTGGCAAGTCAATAAAAAGATTTGCCGAACAGGAAAAAAATCGAGAAAAATTTCCCTCGCCACCTCTTTGGCATAACCTCAGGAGACCTCAGCATGAGCATGGAACTGCGCAGTATCGGGCACATAGAGACGCCCTACGCGGTGATCGACGACTGCCCCCGAAATATCGACCCTCAGGGTCCCTTATGCACCCTGGTTGTTCACCCCGATTATGCCGAGGCCATGCTCGGGCTCGAGCCGGGCATGGATGTCCTGCTTCTCTACTGGCTTGGCGAGGGAAACCGCGATCGCCTGCGTCAGAACTCGCGCAGGACCGGCGCCTTCTCCGGGGTCTTTGCCCTGCGCGCTCCCAACCGCCCCAACCCCGTCGGTGCGGCGGTGGTCTCCATCGCCTCGATCGACGGCCAAAGGATCGGGGTGCGGGG
>CALZIC010000087.1 GCA_945787285.1 uncultured Desulfuromonadales bacterium | reverse complement strand
AAAATGTTGCGTCCGGGAGACTTGGCCTGCCGCTACGGCGGGGAGGAATTTACCCTGCTGCTGCACGGGGTCAATGCGCAGAAGGCCTTTGCGCTGGTCGAATCGATTCGGGGCGCCATCGAGGAGGCCGACTTTCCCGGGCAGGCCCTCCTCGACCGCAACAACCTCACCGTCAGCGGCGGCATCGCCATGTACCCCAACGACGCCGATAACGCCTCTGAACTTCTGTCCGTTGCCGACCAGGAGCTCTACCGCGCCAAGGAAGAGCGCAACATGGTCTGTCCCTCACAACACGGACAGCGCCGGGAAAGCCGGCTGCCGCTGCAATCGCTGGTGGAATTCTCCTTCGAGAATGGCGAGACCTTCCATACCGGCATGAGTCTCGATATCAGCTCCACCGGTGTCGGCCTGGCCTGCAGCCTCGACAAGCTCTCCCCCGGGACTCCGCTGCTGCTCCGCTTTCGCCAGCCCTTCTGGCCCACCGACTGTCAACTCAAGGCGTCGGTGCGCAACATCATCGTCACCGACAAAAACGGGCTGGTCCGCCTCGGCCTGGAATTTGCCGAGGGGAGCCAAATAGCCCGATCCCTGATTCCCAGGAGGGCCCCGGTACCGTTCAACAGCACCGATATCGAAGGCATTCAGGTCTCCGCCGCCTCCTGACTTTGCCCTTCGCCGGGGAGGAAGATTTCCTCAAAACTGACATTCTCCTTCGGTCCTTCGAGATAGGCACGCACCGCATCGACCCGGCGCCGCACCTCGAGTTCGGCCCTGCTGCGCAGCTCCTTTTCCCGCCGCTCGATTTCGACCGGGCGCGAAGGGACGCCGCGCTCCGGCCGATCTTTGAGGTCGGAGGCGATGCGGCTGCGCAGAAACCCCTCGAGCATGCCGTGGTGTTCCCGGCTGAAGAAAAAGACCTCGGGCACCAGCGCCGAGAAACTGCGCACCCCGCGGATATCCCTCCCCTCGATGCGGTACGCCTCGAGCACCTCCGGCTCCAGATCGCTGTAGTTCTGCATCGGCATGTACATGCGGGTCAGGTACTGAAGGACCTTCTCGGTCTTTTTGCGATGGCCTCCGATGATGACCGAAGCCCCCACCTCCCCTTTCTTAGCCCCCTTGATCCAAGGCGCCCCGGTGATGCCGAAATCGTTCAATACCGGCAGATTCAGCAGCACCGACAGGGTGTTGATGGCCAGGGCAAAACCGGCCGACGGCCCGCCGACGTTGTAGGAAGCCGACAAAAGCTGGTGGTGCAGGGTGTAGCCGTCGAGAAACTCCCCCAGCATCCGTGATACGTTCATGCTCGGACAGAGCGCCTGAAGATAGTTTTCCACCAGGGTCAGGGCCTCGGCCGCACTCTGGTTGGTCATCTGCACCGCCAGGTCGAGTTCGGCCGCCCCGCTGGCGGTGGACGAGACCGCGCCGGTCACCACGATCTTCTCCGGAAAGACCCGGTAGACCAGGGACGAGGCGATCGGCAGCAGCACCCCGGCGGTGTCGTTGGCGCCGACCCCCACCACGAAGCCGACCTGCGGCTCTTCAGAGAGCTCGGTCTCGAGAAACTCGTCGAGCTGCTGCTTGCCCTTGCGGGTCGGGCTGCTGGCCAACTGCTGCCGGGCACTGTTAAGATGCCAGCGGGTCACCGGGTAAACCCCCGTCTGGTAAAAGGGGCGCAGGCGCGCGGCCGCCTCGTCGAGACACTTCAGCAGCCCCTCTTCGCCATGCCGGGCCTGCAAGGCCAGGCTCGGCTCCCCGGCCGCCCCCTCGAGCAGCCCGATCAGGGTCTTGTAGTTGAAGCGGACAAAGCGGGCCCGCTCCTCCTCAGAGCCCTCCACCGCCTCCATCAGCTTGCCGAGCACCTCCATTTCGGTGGAGCGCAGGCTGTGCACCCGTTCGGCAAAGGCGGTAAAATCGGCAGGGGTCTCGCACAGGCTGCGGGCGACCCGCACCATCTCCTCAAAACTCAGCCCCTCCTCCTTGGGCAGATCGGCCATTTCCTTGCGGATGATGCGCAGGGCATCCTCGTCGCGCAGGTGGCCGGTGACGTTGAGCACCTTGAGGCGCTTGGAGCGGATCAGGGCCGGGTCGAGGATATCGAGGCGATTGGTGGTGAGCACGGTAAAGACCCGGCTCAGCGGCGATTCGCCGTCGAGAATGGAGAGGAACTTGTTGGTCAGTTTGTCGTAGGGATTGCCCCCCTGGGGTGACCGGCGCGGGGCCACCGCATCCCCCTCGTCGAAAAAGACCATCGACGGCGAAATCATCTTGGCGATGTCGTAGACCCGCTCCATGTTCTCGACCATCCCCTCGAGGGGATGCACGGGGTCGGCCAGGTCGGTGAGATTGACCACCAGGTCCTGCACCTCCCGGTTGTCCCCCAGCCAGGCACGAACCATGAAGGTTTTTCCGGAACCGGGCGGCCCGGTCAGCACCACCCCCTTCTCGTCGCCGACATTGTAATAGAGGGCATTGTTGGCCATCTCGGAAAACTCGTTCTTGATGCCGCCGATGTAGTCCTGCCAGGGAATACCGCGGTCCATCACCCCCACCACCTTCTTGAACAGCGAACCGTGGACATTGCGGGCCACCGCCTTTAAGGCATCACGCACCAGGAACTGGTCATCGAGGTAGGCCGCGCGAAACTCGCCGCGTATGGCGACAATCGAATCGGCCAGCCGTCGCACGTAGGCCGGGGTAATGCGCAGGCTGCGCTCCCTGAAAATCGGGTACAACCGCTCCACCGACTGCTCCAGCTCCGCTTCGCCGAAACCGGGCGAGCCGGTGGCCTCGTCGGCGAAGTCGATATTGCGGCGCTTGAGCTCGAGCCGCAGCACCTCCTGCAGGTTGACCGGCTCGTCCCAGAACTCGCTGATATCGATGACCAGGCCCCGTTCGACAAAGCGCCGAAAGATAGCCGGGTCAAACTGCTCCGGCTGGTCGGTGGTGGCAACCAGCAAACAGTCCCTGCGCCCGTAGGCTATTTCGTCGAGAATGATATTACCGGCGTCGATCAGGCTCGCCTGCTGGCTCTTAACGCTGCTCATCTTGTCCGGCTGGCCGAAGGCTGAATGGGCCTCCTCGAGATGGCGGACGCAGGTCTTGCGCGGATCACCCATCGCTTTGCGCAGGTAGTTGCCCGGCTCGCCGGCAAACGCGGTCTGGTAGTCGTTGGGGGTGATCATCGCGTAGTCGACCCACACCCCCTCCTCCTCAATCGACGAGAGGGCCTCGCCGATGCGTTCCCGGAAAAAATACTTGATCGCCGGAACCCGGCCGAGAAACCGCAGCCATTCGGCCTTGCGACGCCGCTCGATGCGCACCGCCAGCTCCGGATCGACATCGACCAGGCTCCGCCAGATCGGCTGGTCGGCCATCACCTCCTCGATCTTCGCCTTCAGGTCAACCACCGGACGCACTTCGGAGCCGAACAGAGCCTCTTCCAGGGCCTGCTTGGCCGTCGCGCTCTTGCCGCTGCCGGACGAACCGATAATCAGCACCAGCGGCGACCGCGGCACGGTCGGGTCTTCGGTATAGTCCTTGAGGATATGGGCGTGGTAAAGCTTGTTGAAGGTTTCGAGGAAGTCTGGCGGCACATGGATGTCGGCCGTCTGTTTTTCCAGCAGGTAGGTCAGGTATTCGTAGTCGTGCCAGTCGACTTCGCGGGAGAGGATCTTGTTCCAGGCCGCCGAGGCATTCTGCGATCCCGAAACTTCGAATCGACGTCGCCAGTCGCTGAGCTGCTCGGGGTCGCGCAGGATCTGAAAACTGCGCTCTTCCGACTGAAACAGGCGGCGCACCCCTCCTTTGAGCAGCTGCCAGAGCGGGCGGGCCGGCTCGTACTGGCGCAAGCGGCGCAGCACGAAAAGGCGGGTTTCGAAACTCCAGCCCGCGACCAGGGCCTCGATCTGGCGGACCCGCTTTTCAGACAGGCGGACATAGACCGCGCGCCGGGTCTTTCGTTCTGTGGACATAGGTTGTCCCCCTTACCTGGTTTTCATCCGGAAAAGGGCCGTTGCCCATATAAAAACTGCGCTAGTCCCATCTATGGTTCCCATATGGGAACTACCTTACCGGCCCGGCAGGAGGCTGGGGCAGTACCACCGGGAGCTGGCCTGAGCCGCTGTTGAGAACAAAGGTGTTCTGCCCGTGCTGGTTTTTCTCGTACGCCGTAGCCCACTTCTGCTGGTTGAGAAATTCAAAGATGTAGGGGTCGCTGCTCGCATCGAGGCCGAGCTCCTGCCGAAAATCGCGGATCGAGTCGCGGTAGGCGGCATAGAGGGTGCGGGTGCGGCTCGCCTCGAGATTGGCGGCATAGTTTTCCGCCTCGGCGATCATTTCGCGACGCTTCTTCTCTTCGCTGGCTTCGGCCAGCTTGTCGCCGAAGCGGGTGTCGCGCAGCACGAAAGAGACCACGTCGATGCCGTATTTCTGCTCGAGGGTCGGCCCCCCTTCGTTGATCGGACGAAGTTTGAGAGCCTGGTAAATCTCCTCCTTGATCACCTCACGGTCGGAAATCAGCTGGTCGACCGTACGGCTCTGCATGACGTCCATGACGATGCCGTCGACATCGTTCTGCAGCAGGACCTGGGGGGTTTTGTTTTCCACCCCCCAGCGCTGGAGATCCTCGATGCGAAAGGTGAGCATGGCGCTGGTCCACAAGGCCACGTTCCCGCGGGACATGATCCGCTGCGGCTCAGGCTTGCCCTTGAGGTAGAGCTCCTGGTTCATGAGGGGAACTTCCAGCTCCAAGCGGGTAAAAAAGGGGAGGCGTCCGTGCCACCCGACCTTCTTCACCACCCGTCGCTCTCCGGACAGATCTTCCAGGATCACCGCGTAGTTTCGTCGCACCTTGTAAATGGTCTTGGTTGCATAGACCAGTGCCACCCCGTAGTAGAGCAGAACCGAGCAGAGCAGAAAGAGAAAACTGCGCCGCAGCAGCGCCTTGATCCTGGCCCGTTGAAGCAGAAGAAACCGCTGATCTGTTTCCAAACAAACCTCCAGACTCAGCCCGACCGACGGAACCGGACAACATCATTCTATTTTCGACATATTCCGCCTAGGCTATTGGGTTATTGGACGTTTTGAAACATTTCCGGGTAACGTACGTTATAATTGCATGAAAAAGTATCGCCCATAAAAAGAGCGTTGTCAAACAGTGTTTGTGAGCTCCCCAATGGATCCCCCATAGGGGATATGGCATCTTTGTATTTTTTGTGGTACACAATTAGTCTTTGCAAACAAAGGAGATGACTAATGTCCGCTGCCGTCTACCTCGCCGACCTCAGAGCGGGACACCACGAGAACCTCTTCTCCAAGCTGCTGCGGCTGCTCGCGGAGGCGGGCATCGACAGGGTCGTTCAAAGAGACGACCTGACCGCCATCAAGATTCACTTCGGCGAAAAAGGGGGCCACGCCTATATCCGTCCGGTCTTTATCCGTCGCATCGTCGACCGGGTCAAAGAACTCGGCGGCCGCCCCTTTTTGACCGACTCCTGCACCCTCTACCCCGGCCAGCGCAAAGAAGCCGTTTCGGCCCTGACCTGCGGCATCGAGAACGGCTTCGCCTACGCCGTGGCCGGCGCCCCCTTGATCATGTGCGACGGCCTGCGCGGTCACTCGTCCCGGCGGATCAAGATCGATGGCGACCTCCTCGAATCGGTCGACATCGGCCTGGAAATCCTCGAAGCCGACACCCTGATCACCGCGTCCCATTTCAAATGCCACGAATTGACCGGGTTCGGCGGCGCCATTAAAAATCTCGGCATGGGCTGCTCGAGCCGCCAAGGCAAGCTCGAACAGCACTCGACCGCGGGGCCCACTGTCGACGAGGAGCTGTGCACCGCCTGCGCCGCCTGCCTCAAAGCCTGCGCCCACGACGCCATCGCGTTTATCGAAGGAAAGGCCTGCGTCGATGCGGACGCGTGCACCGGATGCGGCCGCTGCATCTCGGTCTGCGAGCCGATGGCCATGAAAATCGACTGGAACGAGGACGCGCCCCTGGTGATGAAGAAGATGGCCGAGTACGCCAAGGGGGCACTTTACGGCAAAGAGGGGCGCAGCCTGTTCGTCAATTTCGTCACCCAGGTTTCGCCTGCCTGTGACTGCTACGGCCATTCGGACGCCCCCATCGTCCCCGACCTCGGCATCCTGGCCTCCACCGACCCGGTCGCCCTCGACCAGGGCTGCGCCGACCTGGTCAACCGGGCCCTGGGCTTTTCCGGTAGCGCCCTCAACAGCGGCCACCAGCCCGGTGGCGACAAGTTCCGTGGCGTCCACCCCGCTATCGACTGGGAAGTCACCCTCGAACATGCCGAAAAAATCGGACTCGGAACCCGGGACTACCATCTGGTGGAGCTGGCGCCCCTGGGAAGTGGATGGTAACGGGCTGCGACGACCGGCACCCGCAAGAGGCGGCTGAGCTGGCCAACCCGCACCAGCTTCGGATGTTCTGGCCTGCCTATGTGTGGCCGACGAATCAAGACTACCAGTAATGACTAAAAGCCACTTCACCCTTTGCATTCTTTGAAGAATTTTTCTAACATGCACGGTTGAGACTCGACCCACAGTGAAACCTGAATGGATTCAGATGAATTGGCACACCACTTGCCACTTCATAGTCCTGTTGCCTGAACCCAGCGATTAACCATTCTCGGCATAACCAGCAAATCTGCGGCAACGGAGGGAGGATCCCCTTTCACCACAAGCATCCGGGCCGAGTAGGCCTGGCGATATCACCACCCCCCGACTCGTCATTCCGCGGACCCCGGCCATCAACCGCTTCACGGGCCCCCAAAGGCCGTAGAACCGTTATGGAGCGCCAAAGATGAAGACGATGTCGCATGCCCGCAAAAGATGCGCAAAGCACTTTTTGCCATAAACCATTGATCCAGACAGATCTCTGAACAAAGCTTTACCCATAAATGTTTCAGAAAATCAACAAAGGGGCCTCAAAATGAAGAAAAGATTTTCCTGCCTGCTTACATTCTTCGCCATTCTCGCATTTATCTGTTTGTCGACCACAGCCTACGCCGAAGACCAGGCGGTCATCATCGGCTTCAGCCAGAAACCCGGCCAGGTTGAGAAGACAAAAATCCACAAGCACAGGGGCAAGCTGAAACGAAGCTTCAGGCGGGTCAAGGCGATAGCAGCCCGCCTTCCCGCAGATGAGATTGAGCGACTGAAAGCAGACCCCAATGTCTCTTACATCGTTCCCGATGCCACAACCATGGCCATCGATCCTGTTCTTGGCGGCCCCGAGTACGATGCCGCCTGGGGCGTAAGCCACATTGGAGCCGCAGAAGCGCATGCCCAGGGAATTCTGGGCAGCGGGGTTAAAGTGGCGGTTCTCGATACGGGAATCGACTATACCCATCCGGAGTTCGCTGACATCTATCGCGGCGGCGACAATTTCACCTGTCCTCAAGAAGAAGTAGACCCCGAGTTCAACAACTGCGACCCGACCAATCACGATCCCCTCGATGACAGCTGGAACAGCCACGGCACCCATGTTTCCGGAATCATTGCCGCAGCTAAAAACGGCACCGGTGTGGTCGGCGTTGCGCCGGGGGTCGAACTTTACGCCGGAAAGGTTCTGGGGGGCAGCACCTTCGGGCTTGAGAGCTGGCTGATCGCTGGTCTCGAATGGGCCATCGACAATCAGATCGATGTGGTCAACATGAGCCTCGGGTTCGCCAACTACTCCCCGGCTCTCGAGGAAGCCTGTCAGGCCGCTTTCGATGCCGGAATCGTGCTGGTGGCCGCAGCAGGCAATACCTATGGCGGCGAGGTCATGTACCCTGCAGCCTACCCCACCGTCATCGCCGTCGCCGCTACCGCCCCGGAGGATATCGTCGCCGCCATCTCCTCACAGGGACCGACAGTGGAACTGGCCGCCCCCGGCTTCAGGATCAACTCCTCGATCGCCGGAGGCACCTACAAACTGATGAGCGGCACCTCCCAGGCCGCGCCCCACGTGGCCGGCGTGGCGGCCCTGATCCTTTCTGCCGGTGTTGAGGATCTGACCGGGGACGGAAAATCAGACAACCGGGATGTCCGCCTCAAGCTTCAGAACACGGCCAAGGATCTGGGTGAAGCGGGGCGCGACACCTTGTCAGGCTACGGCCTGGTTACCATTGACCTGACCGCCCCCCCGGGAAGCCCCTTTCCTATCCGGATGACTGTCAGCAAAGTTCGCAGGAGCATACGGGACTCCATCAAAACAGCCGTTCTCGAAAATGGGCTCTTTTCGATCACCATCGACAATGACAGTCTGCGCGGGATGATTGTCAAAGTCTGCGAAGATGGTTTATTCCGTCCCGACCTTTCAAAAGCTTTCCGTTTCAGGAGAAACCGGCTGAAAGAGTCACACCTCACTCTTGAGGCCACAGATAAAACCTACGATGTCTTTTTCATCCCATTCGGAAGAAACGGATCCTCTGCCGATGTGACGATCCAGCAGGCCCTTTAAAGACCAAACTGGAATCCAGAAAAATTTGACACGCTCCAAAAAAACCGCGGATTTCGGCTGTCGTGGGGGACTGGTGCATGCTGCAACAGTCCTCCTCGGCCATCCTCAAGCCAAATTTTCCCCAAAGGCACATCCTGGATTTTCGAGATAAAGACGAGTGCAGGTGTAATGAATAGCGCCATTCCCTGCCCCGCATTTCAATGTATAGCGAGCAGGCAAATGAGGGATACCAAATGAAAAAACCGGTTCACCAGACTCCCCTTCCAAGACCAGCCAGATTTTTGATATTACTTA
>CALZIC010000086.1 GCA_945787285.1 uncultured Desulfuromonadales bacterium | reverse complement strand
CCTCGGAGATCCAGCGGAATATCATCGGGCGCTTTATCGGGTTGTGAGGCAGATGAAACCACTGATGGTTCAACAGTATCTTGATGGTCCGGCACTGCAGACTCCGGACAAGGTGGCCGTCACCGACGGCAGCCGCGCCATCCGATACCGCGACCTGTCTGCCTGGTCCGGCAAACTGGCTCGCTGTCTGAGGGCCAGCGGGGTTGGTCGCCAGGACCGGGTGGCGCTCATCCTGCATCGCGCCCCCGGCAACCTGGTCGCCATGGTCGGCACCCTCAAGGCCGGAGCCGTTTATGTTCCGATCGACGGCAAAGCTCCCGTCGAACGATGGAAGCAGATTCTGGACGACGCAGCACCCAGCCTGGTGATCTGCGACAGCAGAACGCTTCTGCCGGCGAGGGAGACCATGGCGCAGATCGGATGCGTCGCTCCGGTCATCGCTCTGTGTCGTGCAAAGGAGATCGGCGCACCGCCCTTATCCGGTGTGATCTTTCTCGATGAGGTCTGTGCCTGTGACGAGTGGATCCCTGGTGACATTCATGACGACAATGACCTTGCCTACATCCTCTATACCTCCGGGTCGACAGGGCGCCCCAAGGGGGTGATGATTACCCACCGCAACATCAGGGATTATATCGACTGGGGGGGGAACTGTTTCAGGGTCACCCACAACGATGTGCTGCTGGGGACCGCGCCCTTTCATTTCGACATGTCGACCTTTGATATCTATTGCTCCATAAAGGCTGGGGCAACCCTCTGTCTCGCCGATGAGATGCTGACTCTTTTCCCGGAAAAACTCGTGAAATTCATCGAACAGCAGAAGGTGACCTTATGGAAGGGGGTCTCTTCTCTGCTGATGTATATGGCCAGAACCGGCGTGCTCAAAAATGGCGGGATGCCGAGTCTGAAGCAGGTGCTTTTTGCCGGCGAGCCCTTGCCGACAAAATACCTGATCGAATGGATGAGAACCTTTCCGGAAAAGACTTTTTACAATGCCTACGGCCCGACCGAAGCGACCGGGGTGTCGCTGTATTACCGTGTGGAGCAGGTGCCGGCTTCCCCCCGGGAGACGATCCCGATCGGGAGGCCTTGCGATGGAAAAAAAGTCTTTCTTCTGTCCGAAAAAAACGACCCGGTACCTCCCGGCGAAATCGGCGAGCTCTGCATCGGAGAAGCCGGGGTGGCCAGAGGGTATCTGAATGATCTGGAAAAAACGGCCCGGTGCTTCATTGAAAACCCGCTGAAAGATCCCTGCCGGAGAATCTATAAAACCGGAGACCTGGCCCGTTTGCTTCCCTGCGGCAATTACGACTATGTCGGCAGGAAAGACCGGCAGCTGAAGGTCATGGGGTATCGAATCGAAGCGGGGGATGTCGAGCGGGCCCTGCTGTCGACAGATGGGGTCAGGGATGCTGCGGTTGACCTTGTGGAAGCACGGGCGGCAGACGGCGTGGCGGAGCTGGTTGCCTACCTGGAGCTCGAAGCGGCCATGGAGGTCGGGCACGTTCTTGAAAATCTGAAGAAGCTGCTGCCGGCCTACATGGTTCCCAGGCGGGCTATTCGTATAGAAAAAATGCCTCGATGCTCAAGGGGTAAAGTCGACCCTTCCGCTTTGAGGCTGTGCGGTTAGGAGGGGGTATGGATAAAAGTACTGTTGTGAAAAAGCTTGATTTCATCAAAGAGATAAAAGGCTCGAATTCCTTCTACGATGTCCATGCCCACCCCTTTGATGTTTTCCAGGGGCCTTTTGCGTATAAGCCTTCGTCGATTCATCCCGACCTGTTCAGTGCGGGCGGCTCCGAGTATACCAGCCAACAAATCGTCGACCTTAATCTGAAAAAGCACCTTGGCATGGAATGCCGGGAGTTCGATCAGGCCATCAAAGACAAGTTTTCGCTGCTCAATTCAAGGATGCTTTACGCCCATACCGGGCCGAAGGTTTTTGGCGACAGCATGCTGCTCGGAGGAATCGACAGGGTCTTTCTCCTCCCGATTCTGGGCGGAGATGATGAGGGCAGCGGGCAGTTGAGAGTGATGGCCGGGATGTTTGGCGGAGACAAGAGGTTTATGCTGGGGTACTCCGTCCCCAACAGCATGCCCAATGAAAAAATTGCACAGGCGGTGAGTGATGCCGCTAATGATTATGGTGTCAAGGTGTTGAAAATTCACCCCAGCCTTCAGGAGATTGACCTGGCGACCAGGGCGGGGGTCGAGCGGGTGGAAACCATCCTCGAGGCCTCGAGGATGGCGCGGGTGAAGGTGGTCATTCACGGGGGGCTGAGTCTTCGATGCAGTCGTCCCGAAGCCTCTACGTACGGGGCGGTGAGCAACCTGGAACATGTTGACTGGGGAATTACCCCGGAGACGGTTGTTGTCGCGCATGCCGGTTGTTTCGGGCACACTTTGGATGACGCCAGGGCGTCCATTCTTCCACGCATGGGGGCAATGCTCGAACAGTATGATAACCTTGCGGTCGATACATCGGGGATCGGTTTCGAGGTTCTCTGTTTGGTTCTGAAGCACATTGACCTCAGCCGGATTCTGTTCGGGTCCGACTGTCTTTACGAAAAACAATGGGGCGCCGTAGTCTCACTAATGTGCGCTTTGGAGCAAACGGTACCCAGCCCCGAGGTGTCGCTGGTGCGAATTGCAAGCTTGAACCCCGCCAGCAGGTTTTTAGGAGGGCAAAGCTATGTTGACCAGGCTCTCAGTCAGATGTCGCCAATTTACTGAAATGGTGGAAGCCAAAGGATTTTGGCCGACATGTAAATTATGTGTCTACGAATGTCGGGAGGCGGTACCGGTGGTAAAAGACCTCTCGACCCTGAAAGACCAGACGGCCTCTGTATGCGGCAATGGCTGCAGGATTATTGAAATAAACCGGGAGCCGATAGCCGACTACAAGTTGCAATACCCTCTGAAAAGCAGGGCCGAGAAAGCGGAGGCCAACCTGAGCAGGGGACTGAGGTCCTTTGCCCTGGTAGAACAGAATCTGGTTCTGGCGGATGTCTGGCTGGCCGACAGGACGGCAATATCAGGTCAGAGAAGGCACCGGGATCTGAGGCTTTTCGACATCGACCTGCAGCCCGGTGAAGTTTACATGTTTGACCTGTTTCTTACTGCCGAAAAGAGAGGCAAGGCGACGGCGACAACCTTTATGCAGGGTGTGCTGCACCAACTTAAAGAGCGGGGGGTTAAGAAAGCATACGGTTATTTTGTCAGGGACAACACCCCGGCTCTTTGGGTACACAGACTTCTGGGGTATGAGGAACTCCCCGCATTTATCATGAAACGGTATGGCGTTTTCGAGACGGCCCGGCGCAAGGATGTCTCCTGAAAGATTGAACCGAAATCTGCGATGAAATAACAAGGGGATAGATAGAAGATGAAAGTGTCGCCTTATATCGATTACTCCTCGATCGGATTTAAGAAGGAAGAGATTGAAAGGTCGATTTCCAAACGATTTGAGGATCAGGTTGAAAAATTCCCCCAGCGTCTGGCCATAAAGTTAAAAAGCCAAGAAGTTACCTATGTAGACCTCAATCGGACGGCCAACCGGATTGCTCGAGAAATCTGCGCCATAGTACCGAAAGGCGCAGAGCCGGTTGCCCTGTTCTTTGAACCGGGGATCGGGTTGATCGCAGCGATTCTGGGGGTGCTGAAAACGGGTAGGGTATGGGTTCTCTTAGATCCCTCATACCCCGTCGACCGACTCTCTTATCTTTTACAAGACTCCGAAGCGGGCTTGATTCTAAGTAATGATAAAAACGTATCGACCGCCAGTGACTTGCCCCGACAGGGGCGATGTTTGATTAATGTCGACGAGATTGATCCTGATGTGAGTGACGCCAATCTTGACCAGGTGGTTCCGCCGGAGGCGTTTGCCCATATTATCTATACCTCTGGTTCTACCGGAAAGCCGAAGGGGGTTGTTCACAATCATCGTCTCGTTTTGCATAATATCTGGCTGCACACGAATTCTCTTGATCTCTGCCCAGATGATCGAATTTCTCTGTTTTCCTCCCTGAGCCACCAGGCGGGGATCGCCGATTTATATCGTGCCCTGCTTAATGGGGCCACGCTCCTTCCATTTAACCTTAGAAAAAATGGTTTTGTTGATCTTCCCGCCTGGCTTAAGGAAGAAGGAATAACCATATATCATTCGGTGCCGACTGTTTTCCGTCAGTTAATCGACAACTTGCCTGAAGGTTGTGAATTTCCAGATCTGCGGGTCATCCATCTCGGGGGAGAGCCGGTCCTCAAGCTTGACGTCGATCTGTATAGAAAACACTTCTCTTCGAACTGCATTTTAACGGTTATCTTAGGAGCATCCGAAGCTCCCACTTTTAGACATAATTATATCGATAGAAGCTCACAATTAGACAATGACATTGTCTCGGTGGGGTACCCCGTCGAAGATAAAGAGGTTTTGCTGCTCGATGATCAAGGTCAAGCGGTTGGGTTCAACCAGATCGGGGAAATCGCCGTGCGAAGCTCCTTTCTGGCTTCGGAGTATTGGAAAAAGCCTGAGCTTACCCGAAAAGCCTTTTGGGATGATCCCGATGGCGGAGATCGAAGAACCTACCTCACTGGCGACTTGGGACTGATGCTTCCGGATGGAAATCTCACTTACCTCGGACGAAAAGACAAACAAGTAAAAATTGGCGGGCAGCGAATCGAGATCGGTGAAGTTGAGGCCGTGCTGTTTGATCATTCTGGAATTAAAAGCTGCGCAGTAGTTGCCAAGGAGAATAACCACGGCGATAAGTATCTGGCGGCCTATATCGTTCCGGAAAAAATACCTGGGCTCACTGTGAGTGAATTGCAGAATCATCTTAAACAGAAGCTTCCTGTCTTTATGGTCCCCTCCAAATTCGTTTTTCTGGAAAAAATCCCTCTTTTACCAAACGGAAAAGTAGATCGCCACGCGCTTCAAGATTACGACGACACATCCCGCTCCAATTTTGAGACCGAATTTGTTTCACCGCGCGACGATATAGAGCTTCAGCTGAAAGCCATTTGGGAGGATGTTTTAGGCGTTCATCCCGTCGGCATAAAAGACAACTTCTTTGAACTGGGCGGAACCTCGCTTATCGCTGCGCATTTGTTGACGGTTATAGGGACTGTCTTCAGTAGAAAATTGGCGTTGGCGTCTTTATTCCAGGCGCCGACCATCGAACAACTGGCCCGCCTGCTGCGGCCTCAAGAGTGGAGCCCGCATGTTTCGTCCCTGGTGGCCATGCGCTCAGGAGGAAGTAAACCGCCATTTTTCTGTGTCCCGGGAAACATGTCGATTCCTTTTATCAATCTACGGCACCTGGCCAGCAGCCTCGGGCCTGAGCAGCCCTTTTACGGCTTCCAGGATGGCGTTCAGAACCCTTCCAGGATTGAGGCCTTGGCGGCGGCCTACCTTGCAGAGATGGTTGCTGTGCAGTCCGAAGGACCCTACTTTTTGGGAGGGCTGTGCATGGGAGGACTGGTGGCCTTTGAAATGGCTCAACAGCTCCTGTCTCAGGGGCATCAGGTGGCCCTTCTTGCCCTAATGGAGACGGTGCCCCCGCGGGGGCCTGGAATCGGTATGTTTTTCAATGCCATGGCGCTTTATTGGCACCGCGTGACGAGGCGCCTTGCCCACCATTCCCAGGCCACCCTGCAGCTCAGCCGCGAAGAGCAAAAACTCTATATTCGTCAAAAGATGAAACTCAACGCCAATTCCTGGGCGCTGAGACGCTATGCGCCGCGCCCTTACCCTGGTCGAATCGACCTCTTTCTGACCCCTGAGACTCTCGGATCGCCCGATCATCCCCGCCTGGGCTGGCGCAACCTGGCCACGGGGGGCGCGGAGATCCACCCGATTCCTGGCACCAATGGAACCATTACGGGGCATGACGGCGTCGAGGTCGAAGAGGCCCACATCGGCGTTCTGGCGCAGAAGCTTGGAGCCTGTATCGACAGGGCTCTTTAGCAGAACGCCTGGATACCTAATCTTTGGAAGAAGGTCGTTGTGGCGGCATAAACAACCCTCTCTCTTCCTTGCCGGAGGAGTGAAGACATTTTATTGAGGATTAAGGAGGGTTAGGATGGGTTATCGGATTTTTATAACCGGTTCCGGAATCGCCAAACAAGCCCAACAGCTATTAAAAGAAGAAAATTGTATTTTTGAAACCGGCGACCCCAAAGATACGCCAGATGACCTCGTGCGCAAATTGAAGGCATTCAATCCTGATGGGCTCATTGTCAGGCAGGGGGGGATCAGCGGCGAGGTGCAGGGGGCTGCGGGAAGCTTAAAGGTCATCTGCAAACATGGGGTGGGGACGGATAATATCGATATTGAAGCGGCCAGCAGACGCTGTATTCCCGTGATGTACACTCCGGAGGCGAATCACGAATCGGTCGCGGAACACACACTCGCTTTGATTTTATCTATCATTCGCGGGATTCCATTTCAGGACAGGCGTATTCGTGAAGGCGTTTTCGATAAAAAGGCGTACGACGGAACAGAGATTTTTGAAAAAACTCTGGGGGTCATAGGGTTCGGTCGAATCGGAAGGCGGTTGTCCGAACTTGTTGCCCCTTTTAGGATGAGAGTTCTGGTTTATCACCCTTCTCGGACAGTCGAAACGCTGCCACCCTACATATCCAAGGTTCAAAATGTGGAGGAGTTATTGGCCCGGGCGGATATCGTCAGCCTGCACTGCCCGCTCACCCCGGAGACCGAAGGTATGATCAATCAGGAAGCCCTCGCCCAAATGAAGCGAAACGCCTATGTCATCAACACTTCCCGGGGCGGCGTAGTAAACGAGGGCGATCTTATAAGCGCATTGCAGGAAAAGAGGATTGGCGGCGCTGCACTTGACGTCTTTGCGGCTGAACCGCCTGCTGCCGATAATCCCCTTTTCAAGTTGGACAATGTCATCCTGACGCCCCATGTTGGCGGCGTCTCGGACAGCTCCCTTGTCAATATGGGCATGGAATCGGTGAAAAATGTTCTTTCAGTTTTAAAGGGCGAGTCTTTGAATATGGCATCTTTGAAAAACAGGGAGGTCGTCGAAAAGTGACTCTAACGCCTTTTTCCCTTTGCTAAAACTTCCGTTGATTGATGAGAGCTTCGTCCATGTGGGCCTGGCGAATATATTGGGCAAGGATGTGCATGAGCGATTGATGGACATCCTCGATGACGCCGTAGTTATCCGCGGCGATATGCAGGTTTACGTCGGCGATATCCGCCGATCGACCGCCTGAGAAACCGGTCATGGAGATCACCGGGATCCCGTTCTCCTTGGCCCATCGGGCGGCGCGGACAATATTTTCCGAGTCCCCCGAAGAACTGATGGTAATCAAGGCATCTCCGGGCTTGGCCAGCGATCGGAGTTGGTAGACAAAAATTTCATCAAAAGAGATGTCGTTGCCGATGGCGGTAATCATTTCGACCGTTGTGGCGAGCGAAACGATTCGCGGGGTGAGTTTCGTATCACTCTGGACCAGTTTACAATGGTCACATACGAGATGATTGGCAATCGCTGCCGAACCGCCGTTGCCGCAGGAGTAAACCATGCCGCCCTTCGCATAAACCTTGCTTAGAATGGCCGCGGCCTGTTTAAGTCCCTCCAGGTCGGTTGTGGCGGCGGCGTCTTTGAACTTGGAAAAGTACTCAATGGCATAACTGCCTGCATCGCCGAATTTGCTTTCAGGAAAAGCCATATCAGGAGTCCTTCCTAATTGCCTTGATTTATACCATTTCTTACCGCCTCAACCTCTTCCTTCGCTTTTGACATCAGGAACCGGTCGTCGCTTTGCAGGGAGGTCAGCTGGAATCCCTGTTTGATCATCTCAACGGCGACTTCCCTTGAGTTGGTGTGAATGCCGGCCGGTATCCCGTGGCGCTTGGCGGTTTCCAGAATTCTTTGTTTCGCCTCGACGATTTCAGGGTCACTCTGGCCCTTGCGCGGTTCCTTGCCAAAGGCCATGGAGAGATCGGAGGGGCCGATATAGATTGCGGCTATTCCCGGAACCTGGAGGATGTCATCGAGATTCCTGATCGCCTCGCGGGTCTCTATTTGTGCAATGACGAGTGTTTCCTCATCGGCATAGTTGTGGTAATCGCCTCCTCCGTGGGTGGCACCCCCGCTGTAGTATTTCGCACGGATCGGTCCGAAACTCCGGAATCCCCTGGGAGGATATTTGCATGCGTGAACCAGGGCCTCAGCGTCTTCCGGGGTGTTGATCATCGGGCAGATGACGCCGTAGGAGCCGGCATCGAGAATTTTCATCAGCCGGGCGGGGTCATTCCAGGGCACCCGGGTGAGCGGAATTACCGAGGTTGTGGATATGGCCTGCAGCATGGTCACTGCGACCTGGTAATCGACAAGTCCGTGCTGCATGTCGATCGTGATGGAGTCGAATCCCTGATGCGCCATAACTTCAGCCGAGAATGAACTGGGGATTGAACACCAGCCGTTGATCACCGCCTCGCCTCGTGACCAGATTTCCTTGAGCGTGTTTTTTCTCATCAATCGATCCCTCCCCTTATAAGGAATATTGCTCAATCAGTGTTCGATGCTGGTAGTCGGGTCAAATAATTGTGTTGTTCAGTAAACCACCGGCTTTGCCGGTGTGACTAGAAAAGGCTATGCCGTTCCATCGTGTATTTCTAGGCATTCACCTGGCTCGGACCAAAACCCTGGGGTTGCGCCCCCAGACGGCGCCTTACTCTCTTTGCTTGCCCAAAGAGAGTAAGCAGAGAAAGGGCACCCCGCTCCTTGCCCT
>CALZIC010000085.1 GCA_945787285.1 uncultured Desulfuromonadales bacterium | reverse complement strand
ACTGCGCTAGTCCCATCCATAGTTTCCGGATGGAAACTAATTATGACTCCACCCAGTCGAAGGTACGGGTGACGGCCTTCTTCCACATTGCATAGTTTTGGGTGCGGGCGGTGTCGTCCTCAGATGGCTTCCAGACTTTGTCGACGCCCCAGTTCTGCCGCATTTCATCGGTATTTTTCCAGTAGCCAACGGCCAGCCCAGCTGCGTAAGCGGCTCCCAGGGCCGTGCTTTCCGATACTTTGGGGCGGGTGACCGAAACGCCCAGCACATCGGCCTGGATTTGCATGAGCAGTTCGTTGTCGACCATGCCGCCATCGACCTTCAGCGTCTTGAGGGTCACCCCGGCATCAGCCTCCATGGCATCGGCCACCTCGCGGGTCTGGTATGCCACCGCCTCTAAGGTCGCCCGGGCAATGTGACCTCGGGTAAGGTAGCGGGTCATGCCGACAATGGCACCGCGCGCGTCGCTCCTCCAGTAGGGGGCGAAGAGCCCGGAGAAAGCCGGCACAAAATAGGCACCGCCGTTGTCCTCCACCGTTCTGGCCAGGCTTTCAACCTCGGCGGCGGTATTGATAAGGCCCAACCCGTCACGCAGCCACTGCACCAGGGCCCCGGCGATCGCAATGGAGCCTTCGAGCGCATAGACGGTTTTTTCCTCGCCGAACTTATAGCAGGGAGTCGTCAGCAAACCGCTTTTGGAACGGACAATCTCCGGGCCGGTGTTGAGCAGCAAGAAGCAGCCGGTCCCATAGGTATTCTTGGCTTCGCCGGGGCTGAAACAAACCTGACCGACGGTCGCAGCCTGCTGGTCCCCCAAGGCACCGCACACCGGGATCTCCCCGCCGAAGGGCCCGTCGTTGGTGGTGCAGCCATAGAAGTTCGGGTCGCTGGATGGACGAATTTCCGGGAGGATCGATTTGGGTATGGTCATCGCCTGCAGAATGTCGTCGTCCCACTGGGTGTTTTCCAGGTCCATCAACATGGTCCGCGAGGCATTGGTAACGTCGGTCACATGGACGCCCCCGCTGATGCCGCCGGTCAGCTGCCAGATGATCCAGGTATCCATATTGCCGAACAGGGCGTCGCCGATATCGGCAGCTTCACGCAGTCCGGGTACTTTATCCAGCAGCCATTTGATCTTGGGGCCTGAAAAGTAGGTTGCCAGAGGCAGACCGGTAGTAAAGCGGAAACGATCCTGCCCCCCCTCCCCGGCCAACTCATCGCAGATGGTGTCGGTGCGGGTGTCCTGCCAGACGATCGCATTGTAATAGGGTTGTCCGGTTTTTCGGTCCCAGACGACGGTCGTCTCGCGTTGGTTGGTAACGCCGACCGCCGCGATGTCGCGCGCCAGCAGTCCGGCCCTTTCCATCGCACCATGGATCACGTCCTTGGTGCGCGACCATATCTCAATAGCGTCGTGTTCAACCCAGCCCGGCTTGGGGTAGATCTGCTCATGTTCCATCTGGCAGTTGGAAATCGGCTCGCCGGAGTGATTAAAAATCATGCAGCGGGTACTGGTCGTTCCCTGGTCGATTGCCGCAATAAATTTCGCCATAAACCTCCCTCCCTCGTTGTTGGAGAAGCAAGTTGCACGTCGTCAGCTCAAAGTGTAGCAATTATCCAGCTGTAGATTGCCCCCCCCCCCGAGGATTACAAAGATAATGGGTCCGACCACGGGAGTCCAGGAATATGTTAATGGGGACTCTCCCACTCCACTGCAGAAGGATTCCGGGTAGGTTCTTTAATAATCGGCCGTATTTTACACATGACCCAAAACAATAGCCCCAGACCTTCATCAGCTTTGTTGAAGGTCTGGGGCTATAAGGATCTAATCATATTTCAAATGGTCGGTTTTCTCTGGAGCGGGAAACGGGGAAAGGGATTCAAAACTGAAAACAAAAACCAGCAACCACACATTTGGCCTATATTTTTAGACTATTGGCCACAGGCCGCGTCGTCCAAAGCCTATAAAAGTCTAAAACATTCGAGTCTCGACAACCGTGCCCTTGCTGCTGCACTCTTCCAGCATCTCGGTGCTGGCAAAATGTTCAGTCTGCGCAGACTGGGCAGTAGCGGCCAAACCGCCAAAAATCAGAAGCAGCAAAACAGACAGTTTAATCAGCAGAACAGACTTTCCAGTAAAATGAACCATTTTCTCCTCCTCAAATAGTGTCGGGTTGCTGTGTTTATACCAGACACATACCACAGTGTAAAGGTAAATTTCACGCCACCAAAACACCACCACTACGCCGTAGTATGTTTCTGAATAAAATATAAGTGGATTTTCGGTGGTCATTAATGCCAGAGGGGGCTGGGTGAAAGGGTCAGTAAAAGCCTGCATGGCTTGAGAGAGGAAAGCCCTCTCCATAACGAACGACCCATGCCATGATCGACCAGGGAAGGACTAAGGCCGGGAAGCAACGCCCCATCGGCATACCTGCCGCGACGATAAAAAACTTCACGCAGGTCGACACTTCCAGGGATCTTGACTATAATTGTTTCAAGCCTCCGATCTCCTTGAAAGAATTGAGATGTGGGTATGAACACAATGGCCGTCAGAAGGAATCAAAGGGGAGCGGATAGTCAATTAACATTTTCATCTCTAAGGAGAGAATATTCTTTAATCCCCCGGGGTTCTACGGTTTTTGTGTTTAGCTCTTCTCCCAAAACCGTGGAAACGAGTCCGAAGTGAAGATTCTGGCGAAGATTGCAGATAGGGCCCCAAAAGATCTAAGTCTCAATCGTTGCCACCACGTCCCTACTCACCTTTGGACTCCTGGTCGCTGCGGTTTCCTTCGCCTGCAACGAATCAAAAGCAACAAACCCATCTCTGTTTATTCCCTTTTCCTGGTGGTCTTCTTGGCCCCATGGGTCCTTTGCAGCAGCGTTTGCCAAGCCGCCACCAGCGGCCTCGATTACCTCCCCAGGCCAAGTTGGACCCCCGTCGCAATCCTTGGCGCCATTTGCCTGCTCTACTTCGGCCTGCTGTTCGCAGTCGCCTACTACGCCGATAAAAGAAGAGAGGCGGGCAAAAGCATTATCTCCAATCCCCATATCTATGCTCTTTCCCTGGCCGTATATATCACCTCCTGGACCTATTACGGCAGCGTCGGCCGAGCCGCCACCAGCGGCCTCGACTTCCTCCCCCTTTTTCTCGGCCCCACCCTGATGGCCTTTACCTGGTGGTTTCTGCTGCGCAAGATGGTACGCATCAGCAAGGAACAGAATATCGTCAGCATCGCCGATTTCATCTCCAGCCGCTACGGTAAATCGGCCTTTCTTGGCGGGGCCGTCACCATCTTCTGCGTGCTGGGAGTTATGCCCTCCATCGCTCTGCAACTTAAGGCGGTAGCCCACACCTTCGATATCCTCACCGTCCCCCCCGAAGCCTTGGGACGCGGCGTCAAGTTTCTCCTGCCCTTGCTCCCCCCCTACATCGACACAGCCTTTATCGCCGCCTTTATCCTGGGGGTGTTCGGCGTGATGTTCGGGGCCAGACACCTCGATGCAACGGAGCGTCACGAGGGGTTAGTGGCCGCTATCGCCCTGGAGTCTCTAATCAAAATCACGGCCATTATCGCCGTCGGAATTTATGTCTCCTATGAACTGTTCGACGGCATTGGCGACATCTTTTCCCATTTCACCTCCTACTTTCCCGACCGAACGCACTTGATGATGCTCTCAACCGAGCAAATACCCTATAGCATGTGGTTTTCTCTGACCTTCATTTCAATGATGGCCTTTATGTGCCTTCCCCGACAGTTCCATATCATGGTTATCGAAAACTCTGCCGAGGAGCACATCAAGAGTGCTATGTGGCGTTTCCCCACCTATATGTTTTTGCTCAGCCTGTTCGTAATTCCCATTGCCCTAGGAGGCATCGTCCTCAATGGGGGGGATACCACCAACGCAGATTATTTCGCCATCCATCTTCCCTTGCAAGCCGGGTCTCGCTGGCTGGCCATACTGGTTTTCATCGGCGGCTTCTCCACCTCGGCGGGGATGGTCATTGTTTCTTCGGTCGCCATTTCAACCATGATGCTCAATCACCTGATTATGCCGCTTATCCTGAAATTAAAAATTAAGGAATACAACATATCGGGTTTCCTCATTAACATTAAAAGGCTTGGAATCTTTGCCATAATTTTTCTCGGCTATTCTTACTACAAAATCATCGGAGAATCATACGCGCTGGAAAACATCGGGGTGATTACTTTCATGGCCGTCACCCAGTTCGCTCCCTCCTTTATCGGTGGTCTGTACTGGAAGCGCGCCAACTTGATGGGCGCATCAGTGGGGATGATTCTCGGCTTCACCGTCTGGTTTTACACCCTATTGATCCCCTCCTTTGTTCAATACGGGTGGATATCCGGCGAGTTTCTGGAGCAGGGGCTTTTCAACCTGGAGCTGTTGCGCCCCCTGGAGCTCTTTGGGCTCAGTGGCCTCGACATGTGGAGTCACTCGCTGTTTTGGACCCTGCTCTTCAACGGAGGAGCCTTTGTTGCTATTTCCGTCCTCACCAAGGCCAATGAAAATGAGAAAGAACAAGCCACCAAGTTTGTGGATGTCTTTCGCCCCCGCCCAAAAACCAAGCCACGCCAGAGAATCAGCAAGGCTCCAACGATTCTGGAATTTACCAGCCTCATGGCCAAGTTTATTGGAGAAAAGCAGGCCAACTCCGCCATCACCCAGTACCTTGGCGAATTGGAGATCGATGAACGAGGAAGTCTTGCAGAACATGAACTGCCCGATCTAAAACGCTTTACCGAAAGGACCCTGGCAGGCTCGGTCGGAGCCGCACCTGCACGGATCATCATTGAAAACTACCTGGCCACCCGGGGAAGTAAAATGGAAGAGGTTTTCGACATTTTCGGTTCGGTCTCCATCAGCCGCAGGGCCGGCCGTGAGCAACTCGGCGTGCTTCACGAAGCGACCCGGTTGGTGGCCAGCGGAGCAGGGCTTCAAACCATTCTGGACAACCTCCTGGAACTCTTCCGACACCAGTTCAAGTTTGAGCTGTGCGTGATCCGCCTTTTGGATGACGAGAAGCAGTCCCTGACAGTTCGTAGTCAACGAGGGATGAGTTCAGAACATCTGAGCGAATCAAATAGGCAACTGAACATGGAGACTTATGTCGGGGCGGCCTTTCTGACCAATTCGACCATGGTGGTCAACGACACCGACTTTTTGGACAAGCCTGCCGCAGCCTTAGTAATTCATCGGGAAGGGATCAAGTCTTTCGCCCATGCCCCGATCACTGTCGAAGGGGAGCCGATCGGAGTCCTTTCGGCCTTCTCGAAAACGGCCAGGGGGATTTTTACCGAGGAGTTTACTCAACTCTTCAAAAGCCTCGCTGGCCAGGTCGGGGTGGCCTGGCGCAACGCCCATCAGACCGAAAAACTCATCGAGGCCAGGGAACAGGAGCGGGAGATGCAGATTGCCAGGACCATTCAGCTGGGGCTCCTTCCAATCAGCACGCCGCAAATCAAGGGGATCTCCTTGGCGGGGACATGCGTTCCAGCCAAGGAGGTGGGCGGGGATTACTTCGACTATCTGCCCCGTGACGACCATGCCCTGGATCTGGTAATCGCGGACGTCTCCGGGCATAACATCGGGGCCTCGTTGATCATGGGTTGGACCCGTACCTTCATCCAGGCCAAGGCAAGGGACATTCAAAGTGCCAGCGAAACACTGGGTGCTCTCAACGAATTTTTCTATGAAGACCTCACCCGGGCCGAACTGTTCATCACCATGTTTTACCTAAAATTCAACCCCGCCTCATGCAAAAGTTCCTTCGCCAGTGCTGGCCATAACCCGCCGTTTCTTTTGAGGGCAAATGCCGATACGTGCGAACGACTCGATGCGGAAGGGCTGATTCTCGGGGTCATGCCAAAGGTTGATTTTGAGGAAAAATTGACACAGCTGCACCCGGGCGACATTCTTCTGCTTTTCACCGATGGAATTACAGAGGCCGAGAGCCAGGCCGACGCTTTCTTCGGGGAGGAGCGACTGGGAAACCTGCTGATAAAATATCGCGAGCTTCCCCCGCAGCAGATCGTTGACAACCTGATTCATCAGGGCCGGTTGTATACTGGAGAAAATACCTTTAACGATGATGTAACTCTGGTGGTCATGCGGGTGGAGGAATAACGGGTGTCTATCCTGAACCTGCAGAAGACCAAAAAAACAGTATCAGATCGGCGCCTTGTTCAGGCAGGGCCAAGAGACGAAGAATCAGCGGGTACTGGCAAGCGGACTCATCCAAGGTTGAGAGAGGAGCTTTTCAATGAAGGGAAACGGTCCAGAAGAAAACCTGAAGCAGGTCAGACAAGTCACCCGAAGGGAATTTGCCAGACTGGCGGGGACCTTTGGGCTGACCTCCGTCCTTTTAGGCCTATCCAGCCTGGCCAGGGCTGGGGCAAGGCCCCCATCCACCGCAGAGATTGCACAGGCCGCTTCGGCCATCAGTACAAAGCGAAGCAAAAAGCAGGCAAAGCACAAGTTGATATTCGGCGGGTCAGGGTTCAACGAGGTAAACCTCAAGATAGAGCGGCAGGGCGCGTTGTTTTTCATAGCGGATCTGGAAGATCGGACCGACGGAGAGATTCAAATTGAGTTCCACGGCAACAATACGCTTTGCGGTCAGCTGAATTGCATCCAAAAGGCCCAGCAGGGGATCGTGGATATCTATGCAGCATCGACCCAGAACTCAGCGGCAGTCGCGCCATTTCTGAATGTACTCGACTTCGGATACCTCTGGCCGAACCGGGCCTCCCAATATAATTTCTTCTATGATCCCCGAAGTGAAAAACTTTTCCGGGGGCCCCTCCGCAAAAAGCACAAGATTCATTTTCTCTGGACCCACTGCGAACTCAGGGACATCCAGATGGGTTTGAAGTACAAAGACAAGCCCAAGATCATGACCGTTGAGGCTTTGAAAGGGACCAAGTTACGAGTCACGGGCACTCAACTGGGCCGCATTTCCATGCAACTGCTCGGGACAAACCCTGTCCCCCTCGCCTGGGAAGAGACCCTCGACGGACTTAAGTCGGGCCTGATCGACGGGGCCGAAACCTGGTCCAGCGCGGTGGCCTACGCCAACATGACCCCATTTATTTCACAGGACGTTCATTGCCAGTTCTTCTCAGGCAACGAACACACGGCGATGAACCTTAAGTCGTTTGAAAAACTAGGGCCCGCGTTGCAGAACGCGGTGATGGAGTCCGCCTACCTGACCCAGGTCCATGTACAGGCGGCAAATGAAGCGGCCCTGCTCAGCGTTGTCGGCATCACCGACCCGCCATTGCCTGGGACCATTTTCGAGAAATATGGCGTAAGAAACTGCATCTGGCCGCAGAGCGAACTCGAGAAGGCCGAGCACATGGTTTCCCCCAAGCACAACCCCAAGCCTTGGGAAAAATGGAGGGAGCGGTTGAACAAATGGGCCGGGGACATCGATATTTTTGAGGAACTCTATGCCATCGCCAGAGAGGTGCCAAAAGATATGCAGGCGATCGATGTCGACCCAAGTCGCTGGTGGAAAGGTTGAACCTTTTGAAATCGAAGGGATGAGGCCATCATGACATGGATAAAACTCGTTGTACACTACCTGGATGAGAACATCGAAAAACATATCATGTTCTTAACCTATGCGGCCTGTGCCTGCATCATATGCGGATCGGTCATTGATCGCTTTGTTTTCAGGCATCAAGCGCCCTGGAGCAGCACTCTTCCGGTCTATCTTTTCCTTTGGTTCACCTGGATTGGCGCCTCGTACAACACGAAAAAACGCACCAACCTGGTCTTTATCGAGATACGCCAGCGGCTCCCCTACAAGGTACAGTTTGTCCTTCAGATGCTCGACTCCGTTCTGTGGGTTACCTTTGCATCGATCGTCATCTATTACTCCTGGGAAGTCGTTATCCTGCAGCGGGAGAACTTCAGCCTGGTGGCAGGGACCGACGATTTACAATTATGGCCATTCTATCTGGCCGTGCCCTTTTCCTGGAGTCTGCTGGTCTTCAGGGTCGTACAGAACACCTTCCAGGATATTCTCCGTTTTATCGCCAAAGAACCGTTTGTTCTAGTGGGTGAGTTCCACGGGGATTGACGACCTCTTAAACAAAGGCAATTGTTATGGACGCACTTTTGATAACAATTTCGACCTTGGGAGCCATTGTCATTTTCGCCCTGGGAGTACCGATTCTGCTCTGTATCGGCTTATGGGTGGTCGCCGCAAGCCTCATCACCGGGTTTACCATTGCCAATATCGGTGTGACTGCCTTTGAAGGGATCAACAGTTTTGCCCTGCTGGCGATGCCTCTTTTTATATTAACCGGCGACCTGATCCGCGAGGCAGGCATTGCCAAAAGGCTGGCCAGACTTGCTTATGAAACCCTCGGATGGATTCGGGGAGGCCTGAGCATGGCCACGATTGCCGCCTGCGGAATGTTTGCGGCCATCAGCGGGTCCAACTCGGCCACCACCGCCACCATCGGGTCGATCATGCACCCGGAAATGAAAAAAAGCGGATACCATCCCAGCTTTTCCGCAGCAACAGCTGCGGCAGGAGGGACGGTCGGCATTATTATTCCGCCGAGCATCATATTTATCATTTACGGTTTTTTGCTGAACCTCTCCATTGCCGATCTTTTTCTCGCAGGGCTGCTGCCGGGCCTTATCATGGTGGCCTGTATGATGCTGGCTTGCCATATTGTCTGCAGGATCAACAAGTGGGGAACCGTTCAGACGTTCAGCCCTAAAAGGGTCGCTAAAGCGGCCTGGGGGTCAAACCTTGGCTTCATCGCCATTTTTGTGGTCCTCTACGGCATCTATACCGGGAAATTTTCACCCACCGAGGCGGCGGGTGTAATGGCGGGCTTCTGCTTGTTATCGGGTCTGTTTTTGACCCGGAAGATCCGCTTCCGCAATATCCCCCGCATCATGCTGCGAAGTGGCCAGGTCAACGGATTTCTGGCG
>CALZIC010000084.1 GCA_945787285.1 uncultured Desulfuromonadales bacterium | reverse complement strand
AGACTTTCCCGCGAGAAGACATTGGCGTGGCAGCAGATCTGGTACCGGGTATTTTCCAGGAGGTACCCTTTGGGGTAGGGGCTCTCTCCGGGCTCTTTTGCCCTGTCGAGCTGGCAAAGGACCAGGCGCGCCTTTTTGCGCGCCAGCGAGGTGCGGGTCGGTCCGATAATCCGCTCGAAAAGATCGAGGGTCGAGGTGTGGATGCCTTTGACCATCCCTGCGCCGACGATGCGGGTCTGTGGCTGAAGATGGGGACGGATGCGGTACAGCTGGTCTTCGAGGAGCGCCAGGCTTTTGGGGATTTTGATCAGCACCGCATCGAGCATCCCTTCGGGATTCTGCAGGCTGGTGAGCAGCCGCACGCTGTCGGCCGGCAGTCCGTTGTGCTCCAGGTTGACCAACGTCCCCCGGTGGGCCAGGACAGAATCGGAGGCCATCTGGGGACGATGTCCGGCCAGGGCGACAGAGAGGGAGCCGAACCCATCGTTGAGGATCAGCACCCGGGATTGCCCGCCGAGAACCTTTTCTTGGTCAAGGTACTGCAGCAGGTACTCGTCGGCCGCATCCCAGGCGCGCAATGGTTCTTTCTTGCGCTGGGGATAGCGGGCCAGTTGGAATTCGCCCTGGGGGACAGTCAGTTTTTGCATAGATCTTTATCCGGTGGCATTCGATGGCCGTTGGGTGTCGAGTGAACGATTACTTTCCGCTTTTTGAATCCCTGCAGGCCTGGCAGCGAAACTTGTCGCTCTGGTAGCAGGAAAGGAGCCGTTCCGCTTCTACCTGGCCGCTTCCTTTGCAGGAACCCGGCCCTGAGACGCCGCGGCAGCGGACGTTGAAAAGGAGGGGGGCGATGAATTTGTCGAAGGTAACCCGCTGCTTGGCGGTAAGAAGGTCGATATTTCCTTCGTTGTCGAGCAGAAATGTGGCGACGCCCATCACTGTGCTGGGCAAATGCTGGGCGCCCTGCACGGAATTTTCGATGTGGTAAGCGCCTTTGTCGAGTAAAAACTCAAGAAGGTCGAGGTCGATGTCCATCTGTATTCTCCGGTTGTCTGTAGGATTGGAATGTCCAGGGCATTCCCCTGCTCCTGGACGGGCTCTATTAATACGGCTTCCTTCGACCTGCGTCAATGGCAATTATCCGCGAGATCTCGCTAAGGGCAATTGACTGCTTTACCCGTTTTTGTTATCTGATGGACCAGCTTTTTGGCCGCTGTCTGCGTTGTGCCTCCTTGACTTAACGCAGGGCTAGGCCTGCGTCGGCAACGCCTTGACAGCAACCAAATTGACTCGGAATTAACTGACACGATTAACCAAACAGCACACTAGTCGAGAAAGGAGCGGCCCACCCGATGATCGAAGAGAATGTCTTTTCTCTCAAGGTTCGTGATTTCTGCCGTCGGGAACTGATTTTCTGTTCGGTCGACACCCCGGTACACGAAGCGGCCGCAAATATGCGCGAAAATGGAGTCTCCAGCATCGTGGTTCAACGTGACGGGGGCCCGGTGGGGATCATCACCGACCGCGATCTGCGCAACAAGGTGGTGGCGACCGGCGCCGCCCCCGCAGCGCTGCGGGCCGACGCCATCATGAACGCCCCCCTGATCACCGTTAACGAGGACGATATCTTTTTTGAAGTCGTCTACCGGATGTCCCGTTACGGAATCCACCGGGTCGGGGTGGTCGACGCCGAAAACCGGCTTTGCGGTATGGTCAACGAATCGGATCTGGTCAGGACCCAGAGCAGATCCCCCCAGCAGTTGGTCCGGGGCCTGGAAACCGCCGGCAGCGTTGCAGAGCTCAAAGACGTCCATCGGGGCGTTATCGACCTGGCCGTATTTCTGAACAAGGCCGGGGTCCACCCTCATGATCTGGTGCGCCTGATCTCCCACCTGAACGACCAGATTGTGCTTCGCCTGATCGCAATGCTTCGCAAAGAGCGATTCCCCGATTTGACCGAGAGGTTCGCCTTTCTGGTGCTCGGCAGCGAAGGGCGCGGCGAACAGACCCTCAAAACCGATCAGGACAACGCCATCGTCTACGCGGATGACCTGTCTGAGGGGGAGGCATCGCGGCTCGCGGCGTTTTCCAAGGTGCTGATCGACTCGCTGGCCGAAATCGGCGTACCTGAGTGCCCCGGTGGAATCATGGCCAAAAACCCCTTCTGGCGAAGGAGCCTTTCAGAGTGGGGCGAGGCCATCGACCAGTGGATTGCTCTCCCGGAGGCTGAAAACACCCTCAACTTCAGCATGCTCTCGGACATGCGCATGGTTTTCGGCGATGGTGGGCTGGTTCGCAAGCTTCAGGCCCGGATTACCACCAGAGCAAGCGAAGAACCGGTTTTTCTCACCCGCCTGGGAGCCAAGGCCCTGCGGTTTTCTCCGCCCCTCGGGTTTTTCGGCGGTTTCAAGGTCGAGAAGGGGGAGCACCAGGGTAAGATCGATCTGAAGAAGGCGGGAATCTACGCCATCGGCGAGGGAGTCAAGGTTTTGGGCCTCGAAGCCGGCATCCTCGGTGGCCGGACACTCGACAAAATCATCCGACTGCAGCAGCGCGGGATTCTTTCCCACGAGCGCGCCAGGGATCTCGAGGCAAGTTTCAACCTGCTCTGCTCCCTGCGCCTGCGCGGACAGATCATGGCCCTCTCTGCCGGCAGGGAACTCTCCAACCACATCGCTCCCGCAGAGCTCAACCGGGTGGAGAAGGGGCAGTTTCAGGTCTCCCTCGAGGTCGTCAAATCGTTTGAGGCCTTCCTCAAGAATCATTTTCGCCTGAACATGATTTTGTAAAGGGTGACGCGAACTGCTGCGATCCATTTTCGACCATAAGCAAAGGAAGGGTATGTCGAACGAGCTTCTTGACCATCCGCTGATCAGCGAACGCTATTTCTTTCCGAGACCGGGGCACCTAAAGACCCCTTTCTGGGTCGACTGCGGCGACGCTCGCCTGGCCTGCCACTACCACCAGGTCGACCCGGCGGCCCGAACCCTGGTCCATTTTCACGGAAATGGTGAAATCGTCGACGACTACCTGGGCGATTTCGTCGGCCTGGTCGCCCGCATGGGGTGCAACTGCCTGCTGGTCGAATTCCGCGGCTACGGTCGCTCCGATGGACGTCCGGCACTCGGCAAGATGCTCGCCGATGTGCCGCCGGTTATCCGGGCCCTTGGCCATCCTGCAGAGCAGCTGATCTTTTTTGGCCGTTCGGTCGGCTCAATCTTCGCTATCGAAGCAGCGGCCCGTTTTCCCGAGGCGGCCGGGCTGGTTCTCGAGAGCGGGGTGGCGGATGTTCTGGAAAGGCTGCTGCTGCGCGTTCACCCCGATGAACTCGGTTCAACCCGCGAAGAGTTGACGCAAGCGGTCGCCGATCGCCTGGATCACCGGCAGAAGCTGGCCCGGTTCCACGGGCCTGTGCTGGTCATGCACACCCGGCACGACGGCCTGGTCGATGCCAGCCACGGAGAGCGGTTGTACCAATGGGCTCAGGGAAGAAAGCGGCTTCAGATTTTCCCCCAGGGGAATCACAACGATATCATGTTTGTTAATGCCAGGGAGTATTTCGGGTTGTTGGCCGAATTCGTGGCCGGGCTGGGCCATTCTGGCGGAAACTGCTTTTTTGACTGACCCTTGTGCATCGGCCATTAAATCGTTGAAAGAAGGGCGGATTTCACCAAAATCTCTCAACAGCCTATATACTGTCATATATAGTTAACCCGAGCGCGACAAAGCATCTGGTCGAGGAGGAGAGGTGCCATGACACGTAGTAAATTGACGGTGTTGCCCCTTATCGCCTTTGCTGCCCTATTGTGGCTGCCGTGCCTTTCATCAGGCGTCAACGCAATGGAACAAGGGGCAGGGGGCAATGCAGTCCAGACTGTCGCAAAGACAGCTTCCGAGCCCGAGCCCGCATCGCCAAGAGGCGTCCCCAGCAGCCGGTTGGCGGCTCAAGAAGAGTACAACCGCCAGTTGCAGGCCTATGAAAAGGCGATGAACAAGACAAAAAGTGACGAGGAGCGTGATCAGCTTCGTCACCGCTTTCTGGAAGAGACCCGGGAATACCGCGCGTTTCTGGCCGAGCAGGAGATGGCTGAGCGCAGCCGGGTAACGGCGCAGGAGATCAAATCCCTGCAAAAGGGGTTTGACCGCGAACGTCGGCAGATGAAACTGGACCACGACAGAAGGCTGCGGTCCATTGACCAGGAGGAAAACGAACTTTTAAGCGGTGTGCACGAAAACTGGCCGGCCCGGGTGAGGACCCTTGAGCTTAAAAAACGTCGGATCAACAGTGACTATCAAAAGCGCCTGCGCGTGCTGGAAGAAAGCTACAACAACCGTCTTCAGAACCTCGAGTGAGGCCTATGCACCAACCCGCTCTGCGTCCTTGGACCGTCTACATGCTGAGAAACGAGCGGAACGCTCTTTACACCGGAATCACCAACAATCTTCCCCGGCGACTGAATGAGCATCGTCAGCGCCTCGCCAAAGGGGCCAAGTATACCCGTGCCTGCAGTGTGCTCGATCTCGTTTACAGTTGTGAAGTCGGCACGCGAAGCACGGCGCTGAAAGTCGAACTGAAAATCAAGAAACTCAACAAAGCGCAGAAGGAGTCGCTGGTTTCGGCGCGTCCGCAAATCGACCAGTTGCTCGATCTGCTGGGCTGATTCCGCGGGAGGACCCGCCAGGGCGAGAGTTCGTCGCTGCTTCTGCTGCGAAAGGCAATTTTTCCGATGAACGGGCAATACAGAAAAGATATCCATCCAGGCCTCGCAGTCTCGATTATTCTCAAAAAAGACCAGCGCACAGGCGCACTTACCGAAGGAACCGTAAAGGATATTCTCACCAAGTCTCCCTTTCACTCGCGGGGGATCAAAGTGCGGTTGGAAGACGGTCAGGTCGGTCGGGTTCACTCCCTGCGCCAGCAGGGCAGCACCTAGCCCGGCAACAGCTAAATCCCCACCTGCCTTCAAACTCCCGAATGTTCCGCTATAATGTGCAGAGAACCAGTCCACTTCTGTAGCGATTGCCTGTTGCGGCAACGGAGGTTCTTTTGGGAGGGAACATTATCAATACGCTGGCCTCGCTTGATGGCCATTACCGCGACCTGGCTGTCCTCGGCGGTGAGATCATCCTGCTTTTTGCCGGCTGCCTTATTACCTTCGTAATCGTCCGTCTTTCATTCCAGTGGGCAGGCTCCATCGCTATCCTTTCAAAACACCGGGGCCGTCTCGCAAAGCTTCGCCGAGTCATCGGTAAACTGTTGCTGTTTATCCTGCTGCTGCTCTCCGTATCGGTCATTGCCTTTAACGGTTACCAGGTCTACCAGGGCCAGGACCTGTTCGCATACACCCGTGACCTGGTCGAGCATATTCCGCCAGGGTTCTGGTTTGAGATTACAACTGGCCTGTTAAAGGCGATCGGCCTCGTCGTTGTCGCCTGGATGATTAACCGCACACTGAGGCGCCTGCTCGAAAGGCTGCGGGACCGGGCAAAGACGTACGAACAGTTCAAGGCGAACGATGAAAGTGTCGATGCCTTTATCCTGGCTTTGGGCCGCATCCTGACCAACACCATCTGGCTTTCGGTTCTCATCCTCGCTTCCGGCCTGCTGCCGCTGCCCCCGGTGGTCTCTAAATACCTCTGGGTCGTGCTGAGAATCTACCTGATCATCGCGGTGGGCACGTTGGTGGTCAGAACCATTTCGGCGATCGTCGAAACCCTGGAGAAGCTGAGCAAAAAATACTGGTATCGGGAGGATTACCTCGGCTGGTATGAGAGGCTCAAGGGTCTGGTTCCCCTGTTCCGTCGCTGTCTCGAATACATTATCTACGTTTTCGTCGCCACCCTGGTTCTGCTGCAGGTCGACTTCATCGCCAAGTTTGCCGATTTCGGTCCACGGATCGTGAAAGTCATCGGCATCTTTTTTCTGACCCGGGTCGTGGTAGAAATTGTCAACCTGCTGGTCGACCGCATGATGGGCGATGCGGAGGAACTTGACGAGTCCGAACGCAAGCGGCAACTGACCCTGGTGCCGATTATCAAAAGCCTTCTGCAATACGTGGTCTATTTTGTCGCTTTCGTTCTGATGCTGAGCGTTCTCGAACTCAACCCGATGCCGCTGCTGGCCGGTGCCGGGATTGTCGGGATCGTGGTCGGGCTCGGTGCGCAACCACTGATCAACGATATCGTCTCCGGTTTTTTCGTTCTGTTCGAAAACCTTTTCCTGATCGGAGATTACGTGGAAACGGGCGAGGCGCGCGGGGTGGTCGAGGCCATTGAAATCCGCACCACCCGCATCCGTGATCCGGACGGGCAGATTCATATCCTGCGCAACGGCCAGATCGGCAGGATCGTCAACTTTTCTAAGGGATACACCCATGCGGTGGTCGAAGTCGGGGTCGCTTACGATTCCGACCTCGACCAGGTCTACCGGGTGCTGCACGAAACGGGGGAGAAACTCAAAGAGGAAAACCCCCATGTGCTGCTGCCGACGGAGGTCAAGGGGCTGGCGGACTTTGGCGAATCAGAACTTCTGGTGCGAACGGTGACCAAGGTCAAGCCTGGCCATCACCGGGATGTCGCCTTCATTCTGCGTAAAATGATCAAGACCGCCTTCGATGCCGAGGGGATCGAGATTCCGTTTGCCCGGCGGGTGTTGATCTTTAAGAAGGAGGACGATGACGCCGGAAGCGGCAGGCTCACTCAGGATGGCGTACCCGACCGTTCTGGGTCCAGCTAGCGCGCGTGCTTTTAAGGGGAGAGGTGTTGAACCCGCTCAGGGGCCCGTCTTGGGGAACCTTCGAGAAGGGTCAGGGTGTAAAAAGGCCTCCGGGACACGTTCCTTAATTTCCCTGGCGGCGCTCTTCTGCCCAAACGTAAAGGGGCAACTCCGACATCTGTTCGGAGTTGCCCCTTTTTTAAGTGCACTATGCGATTAATTTTTCCAGCCGCGGCGGCGCTGTTCCTCTTCACTTGCCTCCACATCGGCGAGAATCTCCAGGTAGGTCCGATATCGTTCCTCGGCAATCTTTTCCTGGTGGACCAGTTCGATCACGGCACAGCCCGGCTCCGAGCGGTGGCGGCAATTGCGGAACCGACAGGCATGCTCGGTGGTGTCTTCAAAACCGGGAAAATGAAGAGCGAGTTCCTCTACGGTGATATCGACCAACCCGAAATCCCGGAACCCCGGCGTATCGATGAGCTCTCCGCCACCTTGCAGGGAGTGCAGGGTCGACACGGTGGTGGTATGGGTACCCTGTCCGTAATCACTCAACTCTCCCACAGGCAAATCGATTCCCGGGCAGATGGCGTTGATCAGCGAACTCTTGCCGACCCCGGTGGTGCCGACGAAGGCGCCGCGGTGCCCCTGGGCCAGAAAATTGAGCAGGGCTTCGATGTTGGTTTTGCGGCGGGCACTCAATGGGAAAATATCGACTGACTGCCCGTAGGTGCGGCGCATGGCTTCGACGAAACCGTCCGCATCTTCCATGTCGCACTTGTTGGCGACCAGAAAGGGCTGAAGGTCCGCGGCACGAGCCGCGACGATGGCGCGGTCGACGAAGCCGGTGGGTTGGGGGGGGAGGGGGGCGACCACTACGCCGAGCACGTCGAGGTTGGCGCCGACCAGCAGGGTTTTGCCGTTCGCATCCCGCCGGCGCAGTTCCGTCCTGCGAGGCAGGCGCTTTAAAACCTCGCCGACCACCGAAACCCGATCCCCGACGACATGTCCGGCCTTGCGCTTGACCCGCACCTGGCAGCGTTCCCCGTCGTCGAACAACACCTCCACCGCCACGCCCAGCGGTGAAATGACGACCCCCTCGCGAGCGTCTTCCAGATTCGGGGTACGACTCCCCTTGTTTTGGCTTTTCTTACTTTTCAAAAGACAATCACCTGTTTTTATGGAATATTCAGAGCTGAGAGTACGGCAGGAGTGATGAGTTGTCAATATTGAGCTTGGAGATAGAAGAAAGGGATGTAAATGCATATCTGGGTTGACGCAGATGCCTGCCCCAAAGTGATCAAGGAAATACTGTACCGCGCCGCAGAGCGAAAGCATCTGTCCCTGACCCTGGTGGCCAACAAGCCCCTGTGGTCTCCCCCGTCGCGCTACATTCGTTCCATCGTGGTCGGGGCTGGTCTCGATGTGGCAGACAAGAAAATTATCGAATTGATGCAACCGGGCGACCTGGTCATCAGCGCCGATATCCCCCTGGCGGCCGAAGCCATCGAAGAGGGTGGGCATGTACTCGATCCCCGAGGGGAGTTTTTCACCAAGGACAACATCCGCGAACGCCTTTCCGTTCGCAATTTTATGGATGAGCTGCGCGGCAGCGGGGTGGAGACCGGCGGACCCGCCGCCCTCAATCACACCGACCGTAAGGCTTTCGCCAACCAGCTCGATCGCTTTTTGACCCTGCATGGCAACAAGGCCCAGTGAGCGGGTCGTTGAAAATAATGGCCGACTTTTGATAGAGCGGCCACAAGTATGGTAATGCGGCTTTGGAATAGGACCCTGTTATCTCGGTTCAAACCAGCAACTCCCTGCTCCCGAGTCAGCGGTTCCTTGTAGCTCTGGCAGTTACATGTCAGTTGCCCCGGACCCTTTTCAGCACGGGTCCGTTATCCGTCAGGCTGATGCGAATGTTCACCAGCCACTCATCGTTATTTTCACCCGGATAATCCGTTCTGAAGTGTGCCCCCCTGGTCTCTGTCCTTTCAAGGGCTGAGCGGCATACTATTTCGCCTACCAACCCCATGTTCCTGAACTCAAGATATCGTATCAGGTCCGTAAACGATGTTACCTTCGCCCTGGTATCGGTCAGGCCCTTTAATTTCATAAGGGCCTTGTTCAAGGAATCCTGATTCCTGATAATTCCTGCGTTGAACCACATGATCTTTATCAGTGTTTCAATGAGATCATCAGGTTTTTGGCCTTGATCGTTGACCAATGTTTTTAAACGATTGAGCTCCTCGTCGACTGCTGCATCAAATTCTTCAGAAGTCCCTGGGGCGAGGGTTGCTTCGGCTGCGGTTTTCCCCACCCGACTGCCCATGACAATAGCTTCTGCAAGGGCATTGCCCATCAGACGGTTGGCACCGTGGGCACCGGCTGTGACCTCACCTGCGGCATAGAGCCCTTCACAGGAAGTTTTTCCATTGTGATCCACCACAACTCCGCCCATACAGAAGTGTGCTGTGGGGGTTACCTGGAAAACCCGTTCGCCTTGTGCCCACCCGGACGGGAGCAGGGTGGATAATTCAACAGCACTTTCAGCAGAAAGCCCCCTAAGATCAAATGCCACGGTGTCGTTTTTTTCAGGATCCTCCAGGATTTCTTTCATGATCACCTGGGCCAACTGGTCCCGGGTGATCTCTGCCGGGTTGTGATAGCCGTTCTTTTCCAGAACGTTCTCACCGCGGCTGTTTCTCAAGGCAACACCGTCCTGGGCAAGAAGCTTCTCATACAAAAGAATCCTCCGCCCTCTCTTGCCAAGGGTTGTCGGGTAATATTGGATAAATTCCATATCCTGCAGATCAACACCGGCAGTTCCTGCTAATGCATGTCCGTCTCCAGTAATACCGGGCACGTTGTTGGTGTTCAGGTAGAGATTCCCGAAGCCTCCGGTTGCCAGGATGACGGCCTTGGCTTGAACAGCAAGGAACCTCCCCTGGTCGGATAGGCATGTGGCACCGTAAATCCTGTTATTCGACACAACCAACGATGAAACAAATAGCCCTTCTTCAAATCGGACACCACTGTCCTCGGATTTTTTCTTGAGGGGCAGGACCAGATTCTTTCCTTGCCAGTTTTTACCCACGACATGCCGTGCATAACGGTGGCCTGGTAATTTCAACATCATAGGCTTTTGATTATCATCACTGATAAATTCGACGCCCCATTTCTGCAACAGTTGTGTTTCAGCCCGGATGTTTTCGGTAAAATGTTTAACAATAGCCGGATCATTAAGTTCGCGACCGCTCTGAATGGTGTCTGAACCATGAACCATGCTGTTGTCATCAGCATCGCCTAAGCCAGAGGCTGCAATAACCGCTTTGGAAATAAAGGTGTTCGTTGCATGTCCAATACGTGATTTGGATACCATGAGCACGTCGGCGCCACTCTCTGCTGCCGCAATTGCTGCTCTTAATCCTGCCCCGCCACCACCTATGATCAGAATGTCGCACTTCGTATTTTCAATGGA
>CALZIC010000083.1 GCA_945787285.1 uncultured Desulfuromonadales bacterium | reverse complement strand
ATGTTGAGGGGGGCCCCACGGCCGCGGCGGCTCTTGTCGTGGTAGTTGTCGATCAGGTTCTGGTCGTTGGTGTACGAGTGGCAGGTCTCGACATGGCCGGTCACGATGCCGTACTGGTCGTTGACCGCCTTGAGAACCGGAACGATGGCGTTGGTGGTGCAGCTGGCGGCGGAGAGGATCTGCTCTTTCTGGTCGATCAGCTCGTTGTTGACGCCGTAGACGATGTTGGGGATGTCCCCTTTGCCCGGAGCGGTGAGGACGACCTTGGCAATGCCCTTGGCCTTGAGGTGACGGCCAAGCCCGTCGCGGTCGCGCCACCTGCCGGTGTTGTCGACCAGGATGGCGTCGTTGATGCCGTACTGGGTGTAGTCGATTTTTTCCGGGGCGTCGGAGTAGATGATGCGAATCATGTTGCCGTTGGCGATGATCGCGTTTTCTTCCTCGTCGATGCGGATAGTGCCGTTGAAGGGGCCGTGAACCGAGTCGCGGCGCAGCAGGCTGGCGCGTTTGACCAGGTCGTCGTCGCTTCCCTTGCGGACGACCGCGGCACGCAGGCGCATCTTGTCGCCGCCGCCGGTCTGCTCAACCAGCAGGCGGGCCAGCAGGCGGCCGATGCGGCCGAAACCGTAGAGGACCACGTCGCGCGGCTCTTCGAGCAGGGACTGCTTGCCGGTGTTGATGCTGGCCAGTTCCTTGCGGACGAAGTCGTCAACCGACATGCCGTTGCCCTGAGCCTGATAGCGGACCGTCAGCTTGCCGATATCGACCCGGCCGGGGGCGAGGTCAAGCTTGGCCACCGCTTCGAGAATCGGGAAGGTGTCGCGTACCCAGAGCTCTGTCTCGAGAATCTGGCGGGCAAAACGGTGCGCTTTGAGAATGTCGATGGTCGAATTGTTGACCAGCGAGCGGTCGTAGACGGTGGTCACGACACCGTGGTTGCGGTAGAGGCGCCCGATGACGGGAATCATGTTCTCGGCGAGCTCTTCGCGGCTCTTCCAGTCTTTGAAGTAGCTGTCCAGCTTGTCAGTACTCATTCTGGTTTCCTTCTTTGGCAATGATAAGTGCAGCGGCAGGCGGATAACGTTAACCCGTACTCAGAGGCGTCGGGGTGAAAAGCGGGCGTATGGTAATCGAATTTTTACTTTATATCAACCCTTAATCCCCTCTTTTCCCTTTCTGGATTGAGACTTTGCACTGGACTTGGAAGCTCTTAATTGATATTAATAGCGCTGTCTCAAACATGAGTGTATACAGAAGAACTAAACATGCAACGCTCAAGGAGGTTTGTACGTGAACGAAAAGACGGTCCATTTCAGCGATCTCGGGCTGGTAAACACCCGGGAGCTCTTCAAAAAAGCGGTGACCGGCGGCTATGCCATCCCCGCCTACAATTTCAACAACCTCGAACAGCTGCAGGCCATTGTCGTCGCCTGCGTCGAAACTTCCTCGCCGGTCATTATCCAAGTCAGCAAGGGGGCCCGCAACTACGCCAACGAAACGATGCTCCGCTACATGGCCATGGGCGCCGTCAACATGGCCCGGGAGATGGGGGCTGATCTCCCCATCTGCCTTCATCTCGACCACGGCGATTCCTTCGAGCTGTGCAAAAGCTGCATCGACTCCGGCTTCTCATCGGTGATGATCGACGGCTCCCACCTGCCGTACGAAGAGAATGTGGCCCTGACCCGCAAGGTGGTCGAGTATGCCCACGAGCGGGACGTGACCGTCGAAGGGGAACTCGGAGTGCTGGCCGGCATCGAGGACGAGGTGGTGGCTGAAACCTCCACCTACACCAAGCCCGAAGAGGTCGAGGATTTTGTCAAGAAGACCGGGGTCGACTCCCTGGCCATCTCCATCGGCACCAGCCACGGGGCTTACAAGTTCAAGCTCAAGGAAGGCGAATCGGTCCCGCCGCTGCGTTTCGACATTCTCGATGAAATCGAAAAGCGCATCCCCGGCTTCCCCATCGTGCTGCACGGCGCCTCCAGCGTGGTTCAGGAATACGTTGAGCTGATCAACAAGTACGGCGGCAAAATGGACGGTGCCGTCGGCGTACCCGAAGAGCAGCTGCGCAAAGCCGCCGCCAGCGCGGTGTGCAAGATCAACATCGACTCCGACGGGCGACTCGCCGTCACCGCCAAGATCCGCGAATACATGGCCAACGACCCGGGCGAGTTCGACCCGCGCAAGTACCTCGGCGCGGCCCGCAAGGAACTCGTTTCGCTGATCAAGCACAAGAACGAAGCGGTCCTCGGCAGCGCCGGCAAGGCCTGAGAGGCTGTGAGGCGTGAGGCGCACCACCTTTGTAGGATTGGCTTCAGCCGCGATTGACAGGCTCAGGGCGCGCCTGAAGGTGGTCCTGCCGCGGACCATTATTAAACAAAAGAGCCGTTTCGCTAGTTGCGAAACGGCTCTTTTGTTTTTAGTCAGGTGTTAAGGTCTTTACCCCTCACCCCTCACCCCTCACGGGCTGTCAGTGGTGGCCGCCGGGTGTCGGGGCCTCGAAGGTCACCTCGATGTCGAGGTGCTCCCCGTCCCGCTCGATGACCAGCCGGCCCTGATCGCCGGGGCGCTTTTGCTTGACCGGGTAGATCACGTCGAAGCTGTCGGATACCGGTTCGCCGTCGAAGCTTTTGAGGATATCCCCCTTGGTTAACCCTGCCCGTTCGGCATTCGAGTCGGACAGGACCCTGGTGATGGTGACTACCCCCTCTATATCCTCGAACGCGATGCCGAGGGTGACCCGCTCGATGCCGAGGTCCTCGTATTCGGTAAAGACGACGAACTCAGAAGGGGGCATGGGGAAGGTGGGGACATCGATGTGCATCAGCCGGTCCCGCTTGCTTTCGGGGATGACGATGTGCTCATCACCGATGATGGTGTAGGAGGCCGGGAGGCGCCGGAACACCCGGCGCGGGATGCCGAAGCCGTAGCGGACGTGGTTGCCGCCGGCAATGACTACCATGCGCCGGTCGGCCTGTTCGTCGGAACCGAGATAGCCGGCGACGTTGCTGGCCATGGTCTCGTCCCACAGGGTCTGGGTGCGGTGAAAACCCTCGAAGCCGCTGTCGCCGTGGGGATGGCCGCCGAAGAAAGCCCTGGTCATCGCCTTCTGGTAGGGGTCGTCGAGGTCGAGTTCCGGGACTTTCGTCTGCTCCTCTTCGGCAGGGGCCTCGGCCGCCCCTGCGCGCAGGGCCCTCACCAGGCTCTTTTCGGCGTTCAGGCCAATGACCGGGATGGCGTGGTCGCGGGCGAATTCGAACAGCTCACGATACAGCTCGTAGTCGTGCCGCCATACCGTGTACCAGTCCGATTCCTTCAAAAACTCCTTTTCGCTCAGTTCTCCTGCCACCCAGCGGTCGAGGACCTTTTGCTGGGCCGGGGTGAGCATCTCCATGCCGAGGGCCACCTTGCCGGGGTAACGCTCGGCCATCGCCTTGAGAAGGGCCAGCTGAAGGCGATGGGAGGCGGGGTTGTCGTGGGTTTCTCCGACATAGACGATGCGCGTGTCGGTCGCCATCTGCAGCATCTGGGCTTCGGTCACCAGGGTGCCGGTGGGGAGGTGGAGGATCTCGCCGACCTCGGGGGTGCGGGAGAGGGGGTAGGGCATTTCCGCGGTTTTGGGCATCTGGGGAGTAGCGCAGGCGCCCAGGCCAAGAGTGAACAGGACAGATACGAGGATTCGTGTCATTTTCATCGCTTTGGGCATGGGCGGTCTCCATTCGATTCGGGGGCATGGAGTTTCCATGCCCCCGTTTCAGTAGATGTTCTTGGAGTAGAAGATTTCGGTCATCTCCCGTTCCAGGATGGTCTTGACCCGCGCCCGCTCCTCTTCGGAAAAATCCTCGTAGGCGGTGGCGAACAGGTAGTTGCGCAGATCGAAGTCGCGCAGAACCATCTTGGTGTGAAAGAGGTTCTCCTGGTGGATGTTGATGTCGACGCAGTTGTAGAGCTCGAGCAGTGACTTGCGCACGTACTGCTGGATGGTTTGAATCCGGTGGTCGATAAAGTGCTTTTTGCCACGCACGTCGCGGGTGAAGCCGCGTACCTTGTAGTCGAGCAGCACGATGTCCGACTCGAGTTCCTCGATCAGGTAATTCAGGGCTTTCAGGGGGCTGATATGGCCGCAGGTCGAGACGTCGATGTCGACCCGGAAGGTGGAGACGCCGGTTTTGGAGTCGGTTTCCGGGTAGGTGTGGACGCACAGGTGGCTCTTGTCGAGATGGGCCAGCACCTGGTCCGGCTTGGGGTCGATCGGTTCCTCGGAAATCAGCACGGTGACGCTGGCCCCCATCGGGTCGTAGTCCTGGTTGGAAATGTTGAGGATGTTGGCGCCGATGATATCGGAGACGTTGGTCAGGATGTTGACCAGACGTTCGGAATTGTATTCCTCGTCGATGTACTCGAGGTATTCCTTGCGGGCCTGCGGTGAGCGGGCGTAGCAGACATCGTAGATGTTGAACGAAAGGGTTTTGGTCAGGTTGTTGAAACCGCGCAGTTTGAGCTTCGGCTTCTGGCGCCGTTTGGGACGGCTGACTTTGGTGACTTTTTTGGCACACATGGGCTGTGGTCCTCCCTTGCGGTTGGGATATTCGGCATCCGCCGAAGCAGCAAATAAGACCACAGGGTGGGGTCCTTTGGCAAGAGAATAAATACGCTTAGGTTGCGGTTTTCTGCCCTTTTTCCATGCGGATAAAAAACGTCAATAAGGCCGGGATAACAAAGACCGTAAAGATGGTCGAAAGGGCCAGCCCGCCGAGGACCACGCTGCCCAGCCCGCGGTAGAGTTCAGAGCCGGGTCCGGGGGCGACCACCAGCGGGAGCATGCCGAAAATCGAGGTCGAGGCGCTCATATAAATGGGGCGCAGCCGGGTGCGGGTCGACTCGAGGATCGCCTGCTGGTACTCCATCCCCTGCTCGCGCACGTTGTTGAGCGACTGGTGGACGATGAGGATGGCGTTGTTGACCACCACCCCGATCAGAATGACGAATCCGAGCATGGTCAGGATGTCGAGGGGCTGGGGGGCGATCAGCCAGTTGGTCAGCTTCAGCCCGAGAAAACCCCCGGCGCCGGCCAGCGGAACGGTGAAGAGGATGATCAGCGGGTAGATGAAATTGCCGAACAGTGCGCTCATCAGCAGGTAGGTGATCACCAGGGCGAGCAGAAAGTTCCACTGCATCGCCTCGCGGGTCTGGGTCAGCTTGCCGGCCGCTCCCGACAGGCGCACCGACAGCCCCTCGAGCATGCCGCCCGTTTGGAGATCCGGCACGATCTGTCCCTCGATCGTCTCCATCGCCTGCTGCAGCGGCACCGTCTGCGGCGGGGTGACCTGCAGGGTGAAGGTTCGCTGGCGTTCGAGGTGGCGGATCTGGGTCAGGCCGGCTCCCCGCTCAAGGGCGGCCAGCGACGACAGGGGGACGGTCGAGCCGAGGGGGGTCGCCACCAGGGTGTCGTAGAGGGTTTCGGGGGTGTCGATCGCCTCGTCGGCCACTTTGAGGACCAGGTCGATGGTCTTTTCACCCCGTCCCTTGAAATCGCCGACGATGCGGCCGTCCATGATCACGTCGGCATTGATGCCGAGGTCGGTGGCGCTCATCCCCGAAGCGACCAGGCGGTCGCGGTCAGGCACCAGGTTGACCTCGGGGTAGAGCACCTCGAAGGAGGGGAGGGGACGCACCTGGCTGCCGGGAATCGCCTCCATGATGGCGCCGTACATGGCGCCGGAGGCGGGGACCAGGGCCTCGATACTGGCGCCGCTGATATCGACGTCGATGGTGCGGCCGGCCCCCAGGCGGTTTTCGAAAATCCCGGCCTGAACGCTGACCCCGAAAATGCCGGGTAGGGAGTTGACCACCTCGGAGAGTCTAGGTATCAGCTCTGCAGCCCGCTGCTCCTCGGTGCTGATGGCGCCGAACAGGCTCAGCCGGTCGAGGCCGACGTAGAAGACGTTTTTCAGCCGGGGCAGATCGCCGGTTTGCTCCCCGAACAGGGGATCCAGCTCGGAGAAGACCTTGTCGCCGATCGCCTTGTGCTCTTCGTGGGAGAGCCCCGGAGGCGGAATCAGGATGTTCATGATCAGGTTGCGGTTGCCCTGGGGGAGGTATTCCATCTTGGGAAAGAACAGCCAGGTGATCAGCACCGCCACGGCGGTCAGGCCGACGATGGTGATCAGGCGGCTGACAACGCGCCCGGTGGCCAGCGTGACCAGGGCCATGATGCCGTTTGCGATCGAGGAGCCGATCCTGTCGACGCCGCCGAGGGTGACCCGGGTCTTTGTCCCGCGCAGCGAAAAGAGCTGCTTGGAGAGCATGGGGATCACCGAGACCGAGACGAACAGGCTGAGGATGATGGCGCTGGTCACGGCGATGGCGATGTCCTCAAAAAGCTGTCCCGCTTCCTCCTCGATGAAGACCACCGGCAGAAAAACGGCGACCGTGGTCAGGGTCGAGGCGAGGACGGCCCCCCACACCTCGCGGGCCCCGTCGTAGGAGGCGGCGAAGGCCGACTTGCCCATCTGCCGGTGGCGGTCGATGTTCTCCAGCACCACGATGGCGTTGTCGACCAGCATCCCCACGGCAAAGGAGATGCCGGCCAGGCTGATGACGTTGAGGTTGCGGCCGAGCCCCTGCAGAAAGATGAAGGTGCCGATGACGCTGATCGGGATGGCGAAAGCGACGATGGCGGTCGAGGAGAGGCTGCGCAGAAACAGGAGCAGCACCACCACGGCGAGCACCCCGCCGATGAGGATGTTCTGCTGCACCAGGTCGATGGCGCCGTTGATGTAGGGGCGCTGGTCGTAGACCCAGTCGAGGAAGATCGCCTGACTTTTCATCGGGCCCTGGTTCAGCCCGGCGACCACCTCTTCGAGTCGGTCGGTCATCTCGATGATGTTGGTGCCGACTTCGGGCTGCACCCCGACGGCGATCCCCTGCACCCCGTTCTGCATCATCGAGGCGGTCAGCTTCTGGTAGCCGAAGGCGACGCTGGCCACGTCGGAGAGGCGGGTGCGTTCCTGCCCGGTGGAGGTCAGCACGATCCTCTCGATATCTGCGGCCGTTTGAAACTGGGAGGTGGTGCGGATGCGGTAGTCGCGCCTGCCGACCCCCAGGGTACCTGCCGAGACGTTGGCGTTTTCCTGGCGCAGGGTATCGATGACATCGCTGATGGTCAGGCCGTGGGCGGCGAGCCGGACCGGGTCGAAGGTGACCTGCATCTGTTTTTCGGTGCCGCCGAAGACGAACAGGTCGGCGACCCCTTCGACCCGTTCGATGTGCTGGCGGATCTCGTTTTCGAAAAAAGTGAAATAGGTATGGATGGCGCGCTCGTTGCCCGGCAGGGTCTTCATGACCATCCAGATCACCGGCGAGGCGGCGCTGCCGGTCGCTTTTAAAACCGGGCGGTCGACGTTCTCCGGGTAGGAGGGCACTTCGTCGAGCTTGTTCGAGACCCGCAGCAGGGCGGTGTCGGTGTCGGTGCCGACCTTGAAGCGCAGGTTGATCTCGCCGATGCCGTTGAAGCACTGGCTCTCCATGGTCACCAGGCCGGGAATCCCCTTGAGGGCTTTTTCCTGCTCCTCAATCACGTCGCGCTCGAGCTCGTAGGGGGTCGCCCCCTGCCAGGTGGTGCGCACCTGAATCTCCGGCTCGGTAACGGTCGGCGAGAGCTGGTAGGGCATCTTGAACAGGGCGATGGTGCCGAACATCAGAAGCAGGATGACGCCGACCAGGACGGTGACCGGTTTGAAGATGGAGAATTTTATGAAATCCATGAGTGCGTTGCCCGATTGTGTTGTTTGTCAATCCACCGGCTCTTGCAAAATTACGACAATTCAGTGCGAAAGGGGCGCCTGGCGGGGCGAGTCCCGCCGGTTTTGTTTCTTGTTTTGACGTCAGCTTTAAAGTCAAAACCCGGGGGTCGCGCCCCCCGACGGCGCCTTACTCTTTTGCTGCGCGGCACAAGAGTAAGCAGAAAAACGCGCCCCGCTCCTTGCCCGCCTGCGGCGGGTTCCCTGCGCTGCGCAGACGTTTTGAGGGAGGTCAAAAACTCGCTTCGCTCGAACAGTTGCCCTCCTTTTTCTCAAAACGTCCACTTCGCTCCGGCGGCGTCACAGGGGGAGCAGGTTGGACTCCGATTGTTTTTTGTCTAGTCGCTCTCCGTCAGAATCTGCACCGGTTGCCCGTCCTGAACCCTCTCGTTCCCCTTGATGATCACCTGTCCCCCCTCGGCGAGGCCATCGCCGAGTATCCCCGCGGTCAGTCCCTGGTAGCCGATAACCTCGACGAAAACGGTTTTTGCAGCCCCGTTGTCGACCACCACCACGGCATCCTGCCCCATTTTACTGATCACCGCGTCGCGGGGCACCAGCAGGCTCTGTCGGCGCGGGCCGGTCGGCAGGGTGACCCGGGCTTCCATCCCCTCGAGCAGGTTCAGGTCGTTGCTGCTGCGGATTTTTACCGGGAAGGTGCGGGTCTTGATGTCGCCGCGGGGGATGAGAGTTTCGACGCGGCCCTGCGATTCGCCGGCCGCCGTGGTGAAGAAAACCGGCAGCCCGGCGGGGAGGTGGGGGAGGGTCTTCTCGGGCACGTTGACCATGATGTCAAGCTCGCTGTCCCGGGCCAGTACCGCGACCACGGTGCCCGGTTCGACCCATTCGCCCGGTTCCATCGGGCGGTCGATAATGATGCCGTCAAAGGGGGCGTAGACCGTTTTTTTCGCCAGCTGTTCGCGCAAGGCGTCGCGCTGGGCCTGAAGGGACTCCACGCGCAGTCGCAGCGCTTCGGTGCCGAACTTGCGGTCCTCGTATTCCTGCAGGGAAACAGTCTTTTCCTGGTAAAGGGTCAGGTAGCGCCGCGCTTCCCGGCTGGCTTTTTCCGCCTCGGTTTCGGCCTGGGCCCGGGAGGCCTCAAGGGCACGGATCTCTTTTTTCAGAACCTCGGCGTCGATGTCGACCAGGGCCTTTCCCCTGGCCAGGCGATTTCCTTCTTCGAACATCAC
>CALZIC010000082.1 GCA_945787285.1 uncultured Desulfuromonadales bacterium | reverse complement strand
GGTGGCCCTCTCGCTGGTCTGCCCGGCAGAGCAGCCGCTGCTGCAGGCGATTGAAAAGCTGCTCAACTATTCCATCCCGCGGCAAACGATTGCGGAGTTCCCTCAGATTCCGGTCAAGCGGGGGATGGTGGCAAAGGTAACCAAGACGGGCAAGGGACCGTATAAGCCGAAGAAAAAACCGGCCAAGTCCGCGAAGAAAGCAGCAAAACCAGGGAAGCCGGCCAAGGCCCAAAAATCGATGAAGACCCGCACGGGCCGGCCCAAAAAAACCGCGACCGCGCCTCCCGCCCCCAAAACCGGCCGCCGGGGGAGCCGGTCATAATTCTTCTGAGGCAAAGCCGGGGTGCCCTCCTGTCCCCCTCAGCCCCTGCGCCGGCAGATAGCTGTTGAGCCTGCAGGTGATGTGGGTACCTCGCCATGTTTCGCTGTCGAAACCATCAACCGCTAATCGAGCAACGCCCCTATGTCATTTTCGTCTCTCGGACTTTCCGAACCGATTCTTCGTGCACTCGATGAAATCGGCTATACCACTCCCACTCCGGTCCAGCTCGAGGCGATCCCCGCTGTTCTCTCCGGCAGGGATGTCATGGCCGCGGCGCAAACCGGCACCGGCAAGACCGCCAGCTTCACCCTGCCGCTTCTGCAGCGACTTGCAGGCGGCACCAGGGTAAAGGGGAACCACATCCGGGCCCTGGTGCTGACACCGACCCGTGAGCTGGCGGTGCAGGTTGAGCAGAGCATTGCCGCCTATGGCAAATACCTTGCGCTGAAATCGGGCGTCGTCTTCGGCGGGGTGAAGATCAATCCGCAAATGATGCGGCTGCGCGGCGGGGTCGACGTGCTGGTGGCGACACCGGGACGCTTACTCGACCTTTTCGGCCAGAACGCGGTGAAGTTTCTTCAGGTAGAGACCCTGGTACTCGATGAGGCGGACCGAATGCTCGACATGGGCTTCATCGCCGATATCCACAAGATCCTCGCCCTGCTGCCTAAACGGCGGCAGACCCTCCTCTTCTCGGCGACCTTCTCCAGCGACATCCGCACACTCACCGGCGGTCTGCTCAAAGATCCGCTGCAGATCGAGGTCAGCCCGCCAAACTCCGCCGCCAAGAGCGTGAAACAGTGGGCCTATGAGGTCGATAAGAGCAAGAAGTCGGCCCTGCTCAGCCACCTGGTGCGCAGCAAGGACTGGCAGCAGGTACTGGTCTTCACCCGCACCCGAAACGGCGCCGACCGGTTGGTTCGGAAGCTGGAGAGCGACGGTGTCCTGGCTGCCGCAATCCACGGCGACAAGAGCCAGAAAGAGCGGACACGGGCCCTTGCCGCCTTCAAGGCGAACACGGTGCGGGTGCTGGTCGCAACCGACATCGCCGCGCGCGGTATCGACATCAATGAACTGCCTCAGGTGATCAATTTCGCTCTGCCCAAAGTTGCCGAAGACTACGTCCACCGCATCGGCCGTACCGGTCGGGCCGGTCTCGAGGGGGAAGCAATCTCGCTGGTCTGCGCCGATGAGGTCAAACTGCTCTCCGCAATCGAGACGCTGATCCGCCAAACCCTGGTACGCGAGGTTGAGCCCGGTTTTATCCCGGCCCACAAAGTCCCGTTGACCCGCCAGATGAAGGTGCGCCCGAAAAAGCCGAAGAAACCGAAAAAGCCGAAGCAGGAGCGGGAACCGTGTGATGCGCAGAGGACTGGCGGTAAACAAAAACGCGGCAGCGACAAACCGCGCCGGGGCGGCACGCCGCAGGACGCGGACAAACCGAAACGGGCTGCGGACAGCAGGGCAAAGCAGAGACGCGCCAATGACGCTGTGCCGGCGACAAAGGGCTTACCCTTGAAGTCGAAGAGCCCCGCGCGTAAAAAATAACGCGGACCGGCGACGATAAATGACGTGGATATGCTAAGGGGATTGCGTCCGAATACCTGGTCAGCATTCAAGGTCGGCCCCCGGACCAACCGTCAGCAGGAAGAACCAGAGAAAACCAGGGACTGCCGTCCCCTCCAGGATCCGGCTACTTTTTCAATTCCTCGACCGGCCCTCCGGCTTTGCCCCAGGCGTCGAATCCGCCGCCGATGTGACAGACATTCTCCAGTCCCATCGTCTGGGCGACCTGGGCGGCCAGCGCCGAGCGCCAACCGAGGTTGCAGTAGAAAATGAAGCGCTTTTTCTCGGTGAACAGGGGCTTGTGGTAAGGACTCTGCGGATCGATCCAGAACTCCAGCATGCCGCGCGGCACGTGCCGTGCGCCGGGAATTTTCCCTTCGTGCTGCAGCTCCCGGATATCCCTGAGGTCGATGAACACCGCCTCCTCAGAGCCGGCCGCCTCGAGGGCCTCCTCGACGGAAATCGTCTCGATTTGCGCCTCGGCCTCCGCGACCAGCTGCTTGTAACCGACTTTAATGGGCATAGTTAGGCCTTTTTTTTCAGGCTGGCGACGGGGCAGCCGCCTGCTATTGTTGGAAAACGACCTGCCGGTTGCCGCCCTTTGGGTCAGCAACCGGGGCGTGATAATTATACCAGCCTCGACTAAAGCTCATGTTGCCCCTGAAATAGAGACGACTTATCCCCCTGCCGAGCCTGAGGGGATTGCTGTAGAAGGATCATTATGTCGCAGAACCAACGAATCTACATGACCACCGGCTGTGCCGCGCGGATGAAAGCTGAACTCAAGGACCTGCTCTATGTGAAGCGTCCCGAAATGGTCAACACCGTGGCCTGGGCCGCCTCCAACGGCGATCGTTCGGAAAACGCCGATTACCACTACGGAAAAAAACGCCTGCGGCAGATCGACGGGCGGATCCGCTTTCTGCAGAAAAGGCTCGAAGCCGCCGAGATCGTCGATCCGGTCGCGCAGAAGAAGGTTGCCGGCGACCGGGTGCTGTTCGGCTGCACCGTCACGGTAGAGAATGAAGAGGGCGAAGAGAAGGTGTACAGCATCGTCGGGGTCGATGAGATCGACCTGCCCAAAGGACGGATCAGCTGGGTATCGCCGATCGGCAAAGCCCTCCTCGGCCGCTCGGAGGGGGACCAGATCTCGTTTAAAACTCCCGGCGGCGTAGAAGAGCTTGAAATCGTCCAGGTAGAGTACCAGGCGCTCGATTGATTTTTGTTGACGGATGGGGGGGAACCTCGTCAGGCCTCCAGGTTTCCCCTTTCGTCTGATGAATTATCCCCCCTGACCGCAGCACTCCCCTTCCCCACCGGCATCCGCTCCCCTGAAGTTCATTTGCTTTTTTACTCCTCGTTTTCGGCAGAGTATTCGACGTCAGCGGTAGCCCCCGCGGTTTTCCATCCTTTGCGTTGAATCAAAACCGCTCAGAAAAAGCTCTGGTTAAACAACATTAAACATATTGACTTCAGCATCTTCAGGGCGTAGCGTGCATATACACATAACGCAAAAGGAGATACGCCATGAAAATCTGTTTCCCGGTAGAACGCAATGAAGGGTTGGAAAGCCTCGTTTTCGGCCACTTCGGCTCTGCCCCCCAATTCGTTATCGTCGATACGGCCAACGGGAAGGTCGAAGAGGTCGCCAATAAAGACAAGCATCACAGTCACGGTGCCTGCAGTCCCCTGAAAGCCCTTGGCGGGGAGCAGGTCGACGCTATCGTGGTCGGCGGCATCGGCGGTGGCGCCCTGGGGCGCCTCAATCAGCTCGGTTTGAAAGTCTATCGAGCAGCGGGGGCTACCGTCGCAGAGAATATTGCCGCCTTGTCTGAAAACGAACTGACCCCCTTGACCCCGGACCAGACCTGCGGAGGGCATGGGGGTGGCCATGGGCACGGTCAGGGCTGCGGGCATCACTAAGGCCGGTGCCCCTGACGGGGGCGACGGCATGGATCAACTGTTGACCCCGTTGAAAAACTTTGCGATTATCCCGACTGTTGCTGATGGCCGTGGTCGACGGCTTTTTGCCGATTCGCCCTCGCTGCGGGCAATCGAGCGGGGCGAGGTGAGAGGAGTAAGGTCGGTTAAACAAACCTTCAGGGTTTCCCTAACCCCCAGATCGGTTAAGGAAGAAGCATGACGCCACGCCCCAAAAAACCGAGGACCTGCTGTCCCTTTCGCGCTCCCGGGTCTCTGGTCTTCAAGCCGGCCGGAACACCTCTGATGGACCTGGAAGAAGTCCCTTTGGGACATGATGAACTCGAGGCCATGCGTCTTTGTGATTCTGTGGGTCTCAGCCAGCAGGAAGCCGGCGAACGCATGGGGGTCTCGCGAGGGACGATTCAACGCATGGTCGCCAGAGGCCGGAAAAAGGTGATCGAAGCAATGATCGAATCGCGCGCTATTGTGGTGGCTCCGGGGGATCCTCCCGAGTCTGAACTTTAATAACGAGAACCAAAGACTGGAGAGAAGAGTGAGCGAAAAAGAGAGTAGCTGTTCATCCTGTTCCGTACAATCATGCCCTGGTGAAGCCAAGGGACAGGGGTGCGGGACCGTCGAAAACCACCTCAGCCATATCCGCAACAAGGTCCTGGTCATGTCGGGCAAGGGCGGCGTCGGCAAAAGCTCGACCGCCGTCAACCTGGCGCTGGCCCTGGCCGCCGAGGACAACGCCGTCGGTCTGCTCGATATCGACATCCACGGCCCGAGCGTCCCGAAAATGCTCGGACTCGACGACGCCAAGCCGCAATTCACCGAACAAGGGGTGGTGCCGGTCAGCTACGAGGGGATGAAAGTCATGTCGGTCGGCTTTTACCTCGAAAAGGCCGATGACGCCCTGATCTGGAGGGGACCGGCCAAGACCGGGGCGATTCAGCAGCTGATCGCCGATGTCGACTGGGGGTATCTCGACTACCTGATCGTCGACTGCCCTCCCGGCACCGGCGACGAGCCCCTCTCGGTAGCGCAGGCCCTCGGCACGGTGGACGGTGCGGTGGTCGTCACCACCCCCCAGGAGGTGGCCCTGATCGACGTGCGCAAGTCGATCACCTTCTGCAAGCAGCTGAAGATGCCGGTGGTGGGTATCGTCGAGAACATGAGCGGGCTGCTCTGCCCCCACTGCAACGAGGTGGTCGAAATCTTCAAACGCGGCGGCGGCGAAGAGCTGGCCAAGGAGCTGCAGGTCCCTTTCCTCTCGCGCATCCCCATCGATCCGGCCATGGTCCATGCCGGCGACAGCGGCGCCCCGTATCTGGTGGCCAATCCCGATTCGGTTGACCTTCAGGCAAACCGTCCCCCCCGTCAACTCGTGGTTTGCTGCGCTGCTCCGTCTCGACCTCGACATCCAGATCGACGACCAGCGGAAGATGGTCTGAAAACAGCACCGGCGGCACACGGAAATCCCGGACCCTGATCCCCTGACTGTAAAGAATAAAATCGAGGTGCCGGTGAGGTTTGCTGCTCGGATAGGTCGGCAGACTCTCCTTATTCGCATTCTGCAGCCCCGTCGCCGCCAGAAACAGGTCGATCTCCTGCTCGCCCCACAGCACGTTGAAATCACCCGCCACGACATACGGCTTCTTCGTCTTTTTCACCAGGTTGTACAGCGCCCCGAGCTGATGATGCCGCACCCGCGACCCCAGCGCCAGGTGAACCAGGTAGACCACGGCGTGCTCCAGTTCCAACTCGAGAACCAGGCGCTTCATACCGTGCTCAAAGAAGTGGAAGGTCGCATTGCGAATACGGTCACGGGCCAGAAACGCATTTCCCTGCTTGCTCACCACCGGCACATGGCGCCAGAGCGAGCTGCCCTCATATTTGACGGAATGCGCATGGTAGTGCCCCAGCGACTCGGCAATCAGTTCCGCCTGGTTTTTCCAGCCGGTACGGTACGACCCGTGATCCACCTCGATCAGCCCAACCAGGTCGGGCTCCTGCTCCCGCAGAAATGAGGTGATCCGCCCCAGGTTCTTTCGCGAAGGGCGAAAATAATGGTGCATCCTCCGCCCCGTTGCATAGCGAATATTATAGAGCAAAAGTTTCATCACTTCCCCCTACGGGAATTAAAACACCCCCCTTGCATAAAACAAGGGGCGTGCCTCCGCAGAGGTCCCTGATCTCAGAGATCAAAATTAATGGAAAATAATCCACCCCTAACACTAACCTAACAAATCTCCCTTATAAAAATGCGCGGCGATTTTTCCTTTCATGAGACAGAGCAACTCGCTGAGGTTTTTTCTCTTGGAACGGTCATAATCTGGACCGGACAGCCCGTTAGGTCTGCCCGGTTTTTTGCGGCACCACGCCCAAATCCGCCACGGGCAAAAATATATCCACCGGTTGCATCATGCCCTCCCCTATTGTATGTGTATGCTTGAGAGAGTCAGCGGGCGACCGAGTCACAACGAACCAGAGTCGGAAAGGATAACAGCGGGCCATGAGCACTGAATTTCTACTGATCGGGGTCGGAATCCTCGTCACCATCGCAATCTTCGACATCATGGTCGGGGTAAGCAACGATGCGGTCAATTTTCTCAATTCATCGATCGGCTCGCGAGTCGCCTCGCGACGGACCATCATGGTCATCGCCAGCCTGGGAATCTTGGCCGGTGTGACTTTCTCCAGCGGCATGATGGAGGTGGCGCGAAAAGGGATCTTCCATCCCCAATTCTTCACCATGCCGGAGTTGCTGACCATCTTTTTGGCGGTCATGATCACCGACATCATCCTGCTCGACCTGTTCAACACCTACGGGCTGCCCACCTCCACCACCGTCTCCATCGTCTTCGAACTGCTCGGGGCCGCGGTGGCGGTCTCGCTTCTTAAAATTGTGCAGGCCGGCGACAGCCTGGTGACCATCGTCGAGTACATCAACTCGGCCAAGGCGATCACCATTATCATGGGGATCCTGCTGTCGGTGGCGGTCTCCTTTGTCTGCGGCGCCATTGTCCAGTTTTTAACCCGCCTGCTCTTCACCTTCGACTACCAGCAGCGGATCAAGCGCTACGGGGCCTTGTGGGGTGGCATGGCGCTGTCGTCGATTACTTACTTCATCCTGGTCAAGGGGGCCAAGGGCGCCTCCTTCATGTCCAAGCAGGACGTCGCCTGGATCAAGTCAAACACCGTCCTGCTTTTGCTGATCATCTTCGTTGCTTCAGCCATCCTTCTGCAGATTCTGCAGACGATGAAGTTCAACATCCTCAAGCCGATCGTCCTGATCGGAACCTTCGCCCTGGCGATGGCCTTTGCCGCAAACGACCTGGTGAACTTCATCGGGGTGCCTCTGGCCGGCGTGCATGCCTTCAAATCCGCCATGGCTACGGCCGATCCCCTCACCGTCACCATGGGTGCGCTGGGCAAGAAGGTTCAGTCTGAAACCTTCTTCCTCCTCCTGGCCGGGATCATCATGGTCGCCACCCTGTGGCTGTCGAAGAAAGCCCGGACGGTCACCGAGACAGAGCTCAGCCTCAGCCAGCAGGAAGAGGGGAACGAACGCTTCGAGTCGATCTTCCTCTCCCGGGCCATCGTCCGCCTGGTGCTGCACCTCTCAGAAACCACCAAACTCATCGTCCCCCGGAGCGTGCGCGCCTGGGTCAGCCGGCGCCTCGACCCCGAGGTCGTCCAGCCGGAGATCGAAGCGGGCAAAAAGCCCTCGTTCGACCTGCTGCGCGCCTCGGTCAACCTGATGGTGGCCAGCGCCGTGGTCTCCTACGCCACCTCCAACAAGCTTCCCCTTTCGACCACCTACGTCACCTTCATGGTCGCCATGGGCAGCTCCTTCGCCGACCAGGCCTGGGGGCGCGAAAGCGCGGTCTACCGTATTACCGGCGTACTGACCGTCATCGGCGGCTGGTTTATGACGGCGGTCATCGCCTTCACCTGCGCCGGTCTGTTCGCCACCGTCATCTTCTACGGCAATGGATTCGGAGTCATCCTCCTTCTGGTCCTCGCCGCGGCGCTGATCTGGAATGCCCACCGCAAACACCGGACCATGGCGGAGGAGGCGCAGAAAGAGAAGGTCTTTAATCTCGAGTCGGTCGAAGACCCCCAGCATAGCGTCGAGACGACCTTCGAGCACATGGGCCTGCTGCTGAAGGAGATCCGCGAATCGCTCGACACCACCCTCGAGGCCCTTTTCAAGCAAAACTTCGACCGCCTGGGTGTCCAGCGGAAGAAGCTGAGCAAGGTCCAGCAGTGGTCGAATATCATCATTGCCAACGTCTTCAAGGCTATGCGCCTGCTCGACCAGAAAGGGCTGGCGGTATCGCACAAGTACGCCCAGACCATCCGGCGTCTGCAGAAAGTCACCGACGGGCACCGGGATATCGTTTTGCGCGGCTATACCCACATCGGCAACCACCACAAGGGGCTGCTCCCGGAGCAGATCGAAGAACTGGAACAGGTACGCCGACTGTTGGACGACATCCTGCTCGAGGTCGAAGAGACCTTTAATCGTAAGCAGACAGCCAACCTCGAACGTTTGAGGGAAAAAGATGGCCAGTTGCGGGCCCTCGCCGCCGAACTGAATGACAAACAGGTTGCCCGGATAAAGGATAATTCCTCCAAGACCCGACTGAGTATCCTCTACTACGGGATCGTCGGCAATGCGATGATGCTCTCCAAGCAGAACCTGGAGCTGCTGGAGATCTTCGAGCTTTCTTTCGGTAAAATCGAGGACTGAGTCCTGATAGCACCTCTCAGCCCATAGCACATAAAAGCGCCTCCGGACTGTTTATAGGACCGGAGGCGCTTTTTTTCGTGGCAACGCATTAAGCCTTCTTTTCTCGTAAAGGAGTATCATGGCGAGTATGACGGGGGGGCAGGACTCACTCTGCCACTTTTTCAGGTGGCGGCTCCGTAACAGCTCTGAATACCAGTAAACCTGCCCCTGCTCACTCCCAGCCAAAAACCCCAAGACAAAACACTGATAATGCTGTAAAATCCCCCTTCTGTTCGCCCTTTTCGAATACCCTCATCGCGGAAATGCCATACTCCAATGCCTGAAACCATCATCCTCAATTACCAGCTCACCAAAGACCTCTGGCGCCTTTTTTTCGAAGCTCACTACGCCTGCGACCGCTCTTTGAAGATGCGCTATCTGTGGGGAATCATCTGCATCATCATCGGCTCTTTGGGCTTTGGCGGCTTCTACGAATCAAGATTGGTCGCCGCGCTTCTGCTGGGGACCGGCTTCTTCGCCGTGTTGTCGAAACAGGTCCTGGTCATCAAGTCGCTCCGCAGCGCCTGCCATCACCCTTTTTTCGGAAAGGAATTGACCGTTTCTGTCTCGCTGGCGGAGCTCTCGGTACGAAGCGGCAACGCCGGCTATAGCCAGCCCTGGAACAATTTTGTCGGCTACCGCAAGCTCGATCCCGGTTTTCTCCTGTATCACGACCACAACGCCTTCTTTTTCATCCCCTCATCGGCCATGACGGCGGGGTACCAAAAGCGGATCGAGCAGATTCTCGAAGCGGCAGAGGTATCAAAGTTGTAATCGGGCCCCACGGTTTGCGGTGCTATGGCAAATTGCGGTACAGCCGCGACCTTGGCCATCAAACAGACTTGCCCTTCTGCCCTGCACGCTTATGCTAAACGTTTTTGTTTACTCCTTACTTGCCATGAACGGAGGTAGTTTTCATGTCCAAACGACTCGCCACTCACATCCTGCTCATTTGCGTCGCCCTGTTTATCATCATTGCTCCCAGACTCAGCGAGAAGCCCGAGGTTGGAAAAGCCGAAGAAGCGGCCACTGCCACCATGGCGTTTCTCAAACTGGTTGATTCAGAACAGTATGACAGCAGCTGGAACGCCGCAGCAAAGCTTTTAAAGGAGAAAGTTACCCAGGAGGAGTGGGCTGCTCAGCTTTCCAAGGTTCGGGCTGTTTCGGGCCCGATGGTCGAACGACAGCAGAAAGATATCAGTTACGCCACCGTGGCAAAAGACAGCCCCGAGGGGGAATATATCGTTATGACTTTCGACTCGCATTTTCAGCTTAAAGAAAGTGCGACCGAAACGGTCACTTTGATGCTCGAAGAGGACAACAACTGGCGGGTGGCGGGCTACTTTATCCAGTAGCTCTGTAAATCACTGGCAAAAAAGGGGACAGGCGCCTTGCGGAGCCTGCCCCCTTTTTTTTCCCGAATTATAGTTCCTTCGGGCAGCAGACGCTGGCCGCATCGTGAACCTTGACCCCGCAGTTGGTGCAGGCATAACGCGGATTTTCAAACATCTTGTCGATCTCGGGGTTCCTCTCGCTGGCGGTCAACTGGCAGGCGTGAAGGTCGCAATGTTCTTCCGGGTTCTGGCAACTGGTTTCGGTCATCTGTCGTCTCCTTGATTGATTTCAAAACATTCAACTTGTCATCAATTATACCGCGCAGATGTGATTCGGAAAGCCCCCAATCTCCTAAAATATCCGTATCTCTGCTCCCCTGTGGCCATCAGCTACCCTTCCGAGCCCTGCTGCGGTATGGTCCTGAATTGTGGCAGGAAACTATTGAAAAAAGTCTTCTATTCCTCCGGCAGCCGATACCCTTTACCGGCGAACTGGATATTTTCCGCATCGTTGCAGCGAGGGGGCGAAACGGCGTTTACACCTTCGCAGTGGGGGCACTTGCCGACGAAGGTTTTCAGCACAAAGTCACCTCCGCATCCCAGACACCGGGTTTGAAGCCCCTCGCTGGAGATCGGCTGATTTCTAAGCCCTCCGCCGTGAGCCTGATAAACAAACTCAACCAGTTCCTGCCCTTCGGCAAAAGGTCCGGCACCGGACCCGCAGCTTCCACAATTTCCCATCGACATGCCTCCTTATCGCTATCGGTCAGCCTCTTGTTTAAAGACACCTGGCCTGTGGCCAGGCAGCGCAACCATAGCAAAGCCAAAGGCAGTTATCATTGACCTGAATCAAGAGCGAGTCGTTATTCAGTCCTGGCCGATACACACTGGCCCACTCGCCCATCAGGTCGAGGATAGGAATGAGGCTGCGTCCCTTCTGACCAGGGAATATCCGCAACTATGCCGCAACCTGTTCGGGGTCACATGCCCCAGCCCCTCTCCTCGGCGGATTGGCTGACAAGAGAGATAACCGCGTGACGGGTCAACGGCCCTTGCCGTTCCGAAACAAACAACCAAGGCAGCGGAACATCCCGGGTCCGCAGGTATCGCTTAAAAAGCTTAATTTCTGCCCCTCGATGGGCTGCTCTTGTCAAGCGACATCACACACCCTTCAAGGGCCATATTAATTACCAGCTTGGATTGTGCTTTCTCCTAATGCTGGGGTTGTGAGAATCGCTAAAGAATAGCGGTAAAATGACAGGCAAACATTGTAAAACAACAAATAAGACGGCCCTGCAATCTCTGGTGGGTCGTTTAGGTTTGGAAGGTGTCAAGGTATTTTGCGAGAACGTTCTGGGGGATAATAAGCATGGGAAGATATCCAATTTCTACTTAAGCACACAATTGGGGGTGTTATCCAACGGAGAACATAAATCATTTCAAGCTATTGCGTTAATGTGAAAATGCCCTAACTCTTGACAGGGGGCAAAAGACGGATAAAGTCTATAAAAACTACTTAATAACTGGTCAGAAGCAAACAAAATGAATACAGAAGATGAAATTAAAAATTTAGTTCACTCGATAAGGGAATCCCTGCCAGAAGCTGCAGATCTCGCTAACACGTTTTTCAAAGAAAGGGGCTTCGATATCAAAGATGAATTCGATATCGAAGATGAATTACATTATTTGTGGGTTGAAGCACTGGCAGATGCTACGAATAGTTTTATCAAGCAGAACCGTATGGAAGAGGTAAAAACTCTATTACAATTCATGTCCTCTAAATTGAATGAAGGTTCTGCTCCAGTTAAGAACTGCCTTGATGTCAGCTATATTGAAAACCTCATGTGGGATTTAGACGAAGAGGACCAAAAACGTGCGTGGCCACTTTTCCCAGAGAATTTAAAGGCGCTATACATCGCTATGTGGGGCGAACCAGACTTCTAACCAATGCAATCAACGCGGACGGAAAATACGTCTGTGCTAATTTTTAAATTGCGGTGGTGCGCAAGTAGTTCGTCGCCGCCGGTTATCTTGAACGGTTGAGGCTGTGGGGCAACCCTTTCCTAAAATTCACCATTTCCAATACTAAGAGCGGCCCACCTGAAACCCAGGGCGGGCCGTTCCTATTTGTTGTTCCACAATGGGGTTCCTGCTTTGCCTAAGGATTTATAGAACCCCATATCGTTCATGAGTAAAGAGAAGATTGACACCAAGAGGTCTGCAAGCAGGTCGGCAACGATTATCCGGTCATGATCAAGATTAGCTCCACAGATGTTACCACCAGGATGACCAACGAGCCCCTCCTCCAGGCACTTTCCCGACTGGCATAGCTCCGGGGTACAGGTCGGTATCGAAGACTAAAGTGTCTAAGGCCCCGACGGCAATTCTGCGAAAGAGATAAGCCGGAGGTCTGCGTTCTTCACCTCTTGCACGACCAGAGGATCGATCAAGGATTCGAGCTCCTGCTCTCTCTCCGGGGAGGAAAAACTGCCGGAGAAAGAAGCGCTGCTGTAGCCGGGATGACACATCAACTCGGTAACCCCAGCGGGCAGAGAGCGCAACAGGGACATCAACGACTCCGCACTACCTGGACGGGGAAAGGCGATGCCGGCGAAATGATCGGGGGAAACCAGGCCGGCCTCGGAAAAGATTGTTTTTGCCCGGCGGGACAGCAGGCCGATGAAGCGGCGCTTGACTCCCCACTGGACTTGTTTTTGCCACGCCGGCTCCAGCGGCAGACGGATACGCCGGATATTGAAGCGGACGGCAAGCCGTGCCACCACCCTGGCGATACCGGGGAAAACGTGGATATGGTTGTTGCCGTCAATGTGGCTCGGCTCAATGCCCAAGTCAAACAGGCGACCGATCTGGGCGGCGAACTCGTCCTCCACCTCGGCCAAGTCATACCCCCGGGTCAAGGCCTGCCGCCAAGCCCGGGGCTTGTCCAAGAATTGAGCAGCGCCATCGACAAGCGACCGGCCTCCCCCCGAAAGGGGGCGGCCCTTGGTCAGGTTCAGATGTACCCCCACCCCCGCTCCGAAAGAGGCCTTGAGATCGGTTACCGTCTGCGCCTCCCAAGGGAGATTGGCCAGGGCCGTGGTACTGGTGACGATCCCTCTTTGCGCGGCTTTGATAATTCCTGCGGAGCGCTGCCGGTCGGTATTGAAGTCATCGGCGTTGACGATGAGGTATCGGTCGGTCATAGGGTTCCGGCTACCTGAGAAAGCCCCTCTTCGAAAAATGGGATGTAGTGCCGAGCCTGATGGTCCCAGGTCCACCCCTCTTCAATGGTCTTCCGAGCTTGCCGCCCCATTTCGACCCGCAGATCCCGGTCGCCCCGAAGCTGCACGATGGCGACCCGAATGGCGGCGATTTCCCTCTCGACCAGAATCCCGTTCACACCCGGTTCGATGAGTTCGGGAACCAGGCCGACCCGCGTGGAGATCACCGGGATACCGCAGGCCGAGGCTTCCAGAACCGGGTGCGGGCCCCCCTCGGTGCGGCTGCAGCAGATATAGGCGTCGAGCCCCCGGTACCATTCCACCATCTCTTCGGCGCTGCGCCAATTGTCCTCGCGGGCGGCGGTGCGCAGGGTCACGCCCTCGAGCCCTTCAAGCGCCGGCAGCAGAAAGTCATCAAGCCCCCGCTTGCCGGGGTGGTTGGAACGGGAACCGGCCCAGCCGAGCACCAGTTGTCCCTGTGGGGAACGCTGGGATCCGCCTGGTGAGGGACAGAACAGGTCGGCATCGACGCCGTGGGGAGTGTAAAACAGGGCCGGATGGTGATCGCGAAAGATTTCGTACAGCATCCGCGAGGGGACGTTAAGCGCGCCGAACCGATTGAGGGTGGCAAGGGTCTCCTCCGAAGGAGGCAAGCCGCACCCCCCGTCCCACTTGAAATGACTCCTAATACCTGAGACACAGGGTGCGGGAAGACTGACGAGGAGTCCGGCATCGATAAACTGCTTCCAGTAGGTCAGGTAGAGAAGGTCGTAGTCCCCCCGGTTAAGCCTGTCGGCGGCCTCGTGGTTGAAGGCTTTCTCAAAGCGAAAGTGGCCGCCCAGGCGGGCGATGACGTTGTCGACGGTACGTTCGAGGGCCCAGCCGGGCACATCGACAATCGCCAGGATTTTCGGTTTCATGGCACATCTCAGTAAGGGTCAGGGCCCGATGCGATAGAACCAGACGGGGTAATAATATCGTCCGAGGCGGTGTTCCAGCTCGGCCTTCCCCTGGCGATCGGCCTCGATTAAATATTCGTAGAGTCCAGGGTGAAGTGTTGCCATATCCGCGGGGTCGAGCGCCTTTTCCATGGTGTGGATCACTTTCCAGCCCAGGCCGGTCTGGTCGAGGGCCTCGCGTACCCGAGAGGGATTGGCCAGGGCAGCATGGATCAGGTAAAGACGCCCGCGTCTCGGGGCAAGGATCGGGACCGCCTGGCGCAGGATGCGCAGGATGACATCGCAACCGTCGATTCCTCCGTAGCGCCAGGGATTGAA
>CALZIC010000081.1 GCA_945787285.1 uncultured Desulfuromonadales bacterium | reverse complement strand
CGAGGTGCTGCCGTCAGGGTTGGCCACCTGTACACCGTAGCTCCCTGACCTGAGCAGCGGAGCGGTAAAGCGGATTTCTGTCCCGCTCTGCCGGGTCGAGGGGATGACCTGCCCGCCCAGGAGCAGGCTGGCCCCTGGCTGAATGTAGCGCCCCTGCACAAAAACGGTGCGCTGGCCGACCGTGGAGCATTCATCGATATTGGTGGGGTCGAGTGACAGGATCTTCGGCGCGGGGAGAACGATGCGCAGACTGTATGTCGCTTTCGAGGATTCCTCGCCCCGGGTGAGGTAAAGGGCGTACTCCCCAGCTTCAAGCGGCGGGACGATAAAGACGAGCTGACGTGTCCCGGCCCTCCGGGGCGCGACTTCCACCTCACCGACGACGACCCGGGTATTTTCGTCAAAAGGCCCTCCGACCACGGTCACGGCAGCTCCGGCGGTTGCCGTGACAGGGTATACCGAGACGATTTCCAGAGCCAAAACCGCAGTTGGTGCCAGGAGCAGGCTGACAAGCAAAGCGACAGCAAGGCTTTTCATATTTATGCCTTCTTGTTTGAGGTCCCTACCATTTAACCACACCCCGGGGGGACCGCAAGCCGGCCGCCTCGCCGAAAGACCTGCATTAGCGGCCTGAGGAGAGTTCCCTGAGCTTCAGTCCGGTGGGGGCGGCAGGCGGTTTCGGTCCGCTGCCATCGATTCGGTAGCTGAAGGTCATGGTTGTCGCTGAGGGGCTGATGGCGGATATCGAGTGCCCCGTCGTAAAAACATTCCCCCCCTGGTAGGCGTCGGTGCTGGGAACGCTTGCCGGACCGATCTCGTTCACCCCGGCGGAATGGTAGACATCGCCGCTGTCTCCGCGGTCGATATACCTCTCCAGTTCGTACTTGCTGTCGGCCTGAAGCAGCGCGACCCGGTAGTGGCGGCCGTTTTCCGGCCAGCCGGGTTGGCCGGGGTAGCCCTGGATGTCCTGATCCGCCTTCTCATCGATATGCCAGACGAGCAGACCGCCCTGGGGCATGTCCCCGTCGAAGCCGAGGGGCTGTCGGTTTTCGATCAACAGGTACTCGCCGTCAGGGAAGCCGGCGGAAATTTTGAACACGGTGGGGTTGTTTTGCACCGCCGGCAGGGCGAAGGTCCCTTCATCGATCATCTCGGTCGGCGTCAGCCAGCCGAGATGTATTTTGCTCCAGGGAGAAAGGTGGGGGGGATAGAGCTGGCTGCCGTCAAACCCCCAGGAATTGGCCATCAGCCCGTAAGAACCGATCCCCCTGCCGTCGCCGTCGGTATCGTAGAGATCGGGCAGGCCGAAGGAGTGGCCCGTTTCGTGGGCAATGACCCCGATGCGGCCGATCGCGGACCCCGAGCGCCCCCAGAGCCCTGGGTTGATGTGATATTTGAAAACTTTTACCAAGGCGTTCTGTGCGTTTCTGTCCTGGGAGTTCCAGGCCGGCTGAATGGCCCAATGATGGGACCAGATGCGGTCGTCGTAATGGGCGCCGAAGGCGTCGGTGCCGCCCCACTCGGCCGCGTAGCCGGAGTGAACGAAGGTGACGGAGTCGATGTAGCCGTCGTTGTCGCCGTCGAAGTCGGCAAAGTTCAGCTGGCCGTCAAGGATGCCCAGCGCCTCGCGCAGCGCCTCCCACAGCCTCGACGAACCGGACTGGCCGTTGGCATAATAGGCCTCGGACTTCGATACGGTGATCAAGTCCGAAATGGTCGAGTTAAGCACCACCTTGTTGTACGAGTTTTCGAGATAGACCATCTTCAAGCTGCCGGTCGGGGCCAGCCTGGCATCTGCGGCGGTGGCATTGAACAGCACATTCATATCGCCGGCACTCGGAAGGGGCCTGGCCTGATGGTCGGCAAAGCGCACCATGACCACCAGGTTTTTGATCGAACCGCCTGTCGTCGTCGCTGACAGGGCGGTTCGCTGCGGCGTACTTTCTTGCTCGGCGCCAACCCGGCGGGGGAGAATTTTCGGCCGGTCGGGAAGAATCCGCTTTAAAAGCCCCTTCGCTTTAGGGCTGATTTTACCCACCTCCCATGCCGTGGGCACCAGGCGTCCCCTGGGGGATCGCCGGGCATAGACATAACGCTTCTTATCCCGCAGCACGGTATAGCCATCCGCGTCCTCCTGCCAGTGGAAATGTTCATTCCCGCGGATATGCAAAACGATTTTGCTGCCGTCCGGCTGGGTTTCGAGGATGGCGTGGGGACTAGCCGAAGCTCCCTGCGCCGGTCCGGTGAAAAGGAGAGACATGAGCATGCAAAAGATCATCGCAAGGCATACCCGCACAGAGATGGCCGGCGAGGCACCGGCGCCGGCGGTTGCTGCGAATGAGCCACCTGTCGATCGGTTTTCCAAGTGAGTCATCGAAAGCTCCTTCTGATTTTTCCCTTCTTAGGTGAGGACCGTATCTGGAAAAAATGACAGTCATATAACTACTTAACCACCTGTGAGACGCTTTGCAACCCATGAAGAGAGGTCCGTCCGCTTCAGGGCGCCTATCTGTTTTCTAGAGCACGAGAAGGGCAGCGGCCGTGGCTATTTTATTAAGCGAGGGATTAGAGATTGACAACCTTTGCGCCCGGAAGGTAAAAAGAACGTGTCATTTTAATCTGTTGAGGTCGGCTATCTGGGGAGGAAAGCTCGTTTTCGCAGGCATCGACAGCAATGCCGCAGGGGAGAGCCTTCTACATCTGGTGAACCTTCCTTTTCATGAAGCCGGGCACGTCATTTTTCGCCCTTTCGGGCGGTTCATGACCTCTCTTGGTGGAACCCTCGGGCAACTCCTTATCCCTCTGGTCTGCCTGGCCATATTGCTGCTGAAAAGTCGCGACCCCTTCGGGGCGGCAGTCTGTTTGTGGTGGTTTGGCGAGAACTTTCTCGACATTGCCCCGTATCTCAACGATGCCCGGGCCGGAGTGCTACCTCTGCTCGGAGCAATACCGGGCAAGGGTCTCCGTACGGATTTCACGATTGGGAATTTATTCTCACCGAAACGGGGTTGTTACGGTTCGGCCAGACACTGGCTAAAGCGTCTCATTTCGGCGGGGCGTTATTGATGGCGTTTGCCATTGTGTGGGCCGGAGTCATTTTGTATCGCCGGTTTTCGGAGCGGGCTTGAGTTCTTTCGAGGGGCTGTTGTACGGAGTGCCCCCGCGGCATATTGTCACCGCCGGGGGACAAAAATTGACACTTTTTCATGTTTCCTGAGTTTTGACAGCGGTTTTTTTGACCCGACAAGGGCTCTGCCCCTTTATCTGGCCCTTTATCGCCGCTGGAGCATATCGGAATAGATTATGCAAAACACTCCGTATTGCAGAGGCCCTGTCCGACCACAGGAGCACCATGCCGTACAAGGCTTTTCGGCTATGGCTCCGCTGGTCGTCAAAAAACATCTGTTGATTTCAATCGATTTAATCAGCTAACCGGGAGGAGAAAATCGTTATGGTCATTGAATGCCCTAACTGCGGTCTTAAGGGAAACGTCGACGAAACAAAGATACCGGAGAATGGCGCCAGTCTCACCTGCAAAGGTTGCCAGGAAAAGTTCACCATCTCCCGTCCGGAGGCTGTCGGAGGTGTGTCCTCGGAGCCGGAATTTTCTGCGGAGCCCCCGCCCGTGGTGGAGCGTCCTGCCCCTGCGGTCCCGGCAGCGGCTGCGCAGGAGGATTCCTCCGCTCTCGCAACGGACAAACCGCAATGGTCCTGCAGTTTGTGCGGCGAGAACTTCGGCCGGCATGAAATGGTCCGTTTCGGCGAAAACCTGGTCTGCGGGGAGTGCAAGCCGGCCTACGTGCAGATGCTGCAGCAGGGCGAAACCCAACCCACCGATATGCGTTATGCCGGGTTCTGGGTGCGTTTTGCGGCCAAATTCATTGACGGCATCGTCCTGTGGATTCTGCTCATGCCCTTTTCGATGTTCTTTACCTCGACGATGAATTTTGATCCCAACAGCCCCGAGGCGGTTTCCTCGGCCATGTCCGGTATCGGTATCATGTACCTGGTCCAGATCATCATTCCCGCAGCGCTCACCTGTTTTTTTCTGGGCAAGTTCCAGGCGACGCCCGGCAAGATGGCGCTTGGTCTGATCGTCGTCAGTCCGGAACGCGGCCAGATCAGCTACATGCGCGCCTTGGGGCGCCACTTCTCTGAATGGATCAGCAGCCTGATCTTCGCCATCGGATATATTATGGCCGCTTTCGATGATGAAAAGCGCTCCCTGCATGACCGTATCTGCAGCACCCGGGTGATCTACAAAAAATGATGACTGCCGATGCTGCCCAGAGGGGGGTGGCCTGCAGCGGTTGCGGCGGGGCCCTTCCTGTAAACCTTTACAATGATCCGGAACTGGCCGGCTGCCCCAACTGCCAGTCGATGGTCGAGGTGAGGGTCTTTCCCGCCCTGTACCAGAGCCTCAAGGCCGTTCCGGCCGAAAGTGAACTGGCAGCCGGAGAGGCCAACTGCTTCAACCATCCCCAGAAGAAGGCGGTCGTGGTCTGCGAGGATTGCGGCCGCTTCCTCTGCGCTTTGTGCGAAGTGGAAATCGGCGGAAAACGCAGCTGCCCAGACTGCATCGAGCGGGGACGGACCCAGGGGGAAAAGCAGGAACTGATTACCCGGCGGACCATGCATGACAGCATCGCCCTGTCAATGGCGCTGCTCCCCGCCCTGATGTGGCCGGTGACATTCCTGACCGCTCCGGCCGCTCTTTTTTATGCCATTCGCCACTGGAAGTCGCCGACCAGCATCCTGCCGAGAACGAAAATCCGCTACCTCTCGGCGATGCTCTTCGCGGTTCTGCAGATAGGGGGGTGGCTGGCCCTGGTCTATGGGGTGATGACGTCATGAAAAATACCGACAAACGACAATATCAGCGCCTTCCCGGCAAAAAAAACGGTCTTTACCGCCGGGTCAGGCTGTGGATGGGTAAGGATCACCTCCTCTCGGTCGATTCCAACATCTACCAGGAGCGCTACCAGCGCTACTATTTCAAGGACATCCAGGGCCTCATCATCCGCAAGACCCGTAAAGGACAGATTTTCAGCGGTGTTGCCGCTGCGTTGGCCGTTCTTGCCTTCGTGCAGTTCTTAATCGTCTGGGTCGGTTCCGACCCCGTCTGGTTGTGGTGGTTCTGGGGGATGGCCTGCGGGGTTCTGCTGCTCTTTTTTCTGGTCAATATGGCCCTCGGTCCGACCTGCAGCTGCCACATCCAGACGCCGATCTCGACCAATGAGCTGCCGTCGCTGAACCGTCTGCGCACAGCCCGCAAGGTTCGGGACAGAATACGCGCCCTGGTGGAGCAGGAGCAGGGGAGGTTGTCTCGAGAGCAGATCCGCCAGACCGCACCGCCGGTTCGCCAGGTCCTGCCGGTGCCCTCGGGTGGTAAAGAGCGTACCGGCCGGTCTGGAGCTCCGAAGGCGGAACGGGTGTCGGACGTTTCGACCTATTCGGGATGGGCACACTGGGCACTTATGGCCTGCACCCTGGTCATGGCGGGATTTCTGACCCTGTACCTGTTCGTCAACGGCCCCGCCATGGCCGGATTGGGACTGCTGATCGGGGGTTTTCTTCTGATCGTCAACATTATTGCCCTCGCCAGGCAGGCGGGGAGTTCGGTGCCGAGGGAAGTCAGGTCGGTCTGCTGGACGGTCATGGTTTTCATCTTTATCGCCAGTATCGTCGGCTACTTCGCCATGATGATGACCATGTTCCGCGACGGCCAGGTCGAGCCGATGTTCAGCCAGTGGGCGCTTTTCATTTCCATGTCGCAGATCCGGCCCATGGACGTTCCCTTTCTGGCTGCTGTTTTTATCATCTCGGCCATCGGTCTGGGTGTTGCCGCCATCTTCGGAGCGTTTGCCATGACCGGTTGGCAGCGTCGATCCGCCGCCGGCCATAGCGTCTCGGTGTCGCCGGCTTCGCAAACTTCTCCCGCGGGTCGCCCATGACCTCTCTGGCCGCCAGGCGGTGTCTGCGCCACCGTCAGCGTGAAGCGGTGGCCATGTGCCCCGAATGCGGCCATTACTATTGCCGCGAATGCATCAGCGAGCACGAAGGGCGCATTCTGTGCACCCGGTGCCTGAACGTATCGGCCCTATCCGAGGTCAAAGCGCGAGGGCTGGCGGGTCGTACTGTTGATCTGCTCAGCGGTTCTCTCGGTCTGCTTTTTCTGTGGATGGTTTTCTATTATTTCGGCAAGTTTCTTCTTGCCCTGCCGAGCAGCTTCCATGAAGGAACGCTCTGGAGCGCCTTCTGACCGGGTCGATGAAATCCTTACGCCGAAAAAAAAACAGCGGACAGCCGGCCCTTGACCTGCTCGAGGAGGCTGTTGCCCTGCTGCGCAGCCAGCCGCTGGAGAACCTCTTTTTCTATTACCTCGGGGCGATCCCTTTTGCCTTGGGTCTGGTTTACTATTGGGCCGACATGAGCGGTGGGGCCCTGGCCCGGGAACACCTGGCCGGTGGCGCGCTGGGGCTGGCCCTGTTGTGGGTCTGGATGAAATGCTGGCAGGCGGTTTACGCGGAGCGCCTGAAGAGCTGGATCATGCAGGTCCCGCCAAGCCCGCTTTCGCCCGGTCGCCTGTTGCGCACCGCCCTGGCGCAGGCCGCAACGAGCCCCTGGGGGTTCGTGCTGCTGCCGGTGTCGATGGTGCTGACCATCCCGCTGGGCTGGTGTACGGCATTTTTTCAGAACCTCACCGTGCTGGATCGGGGGGATGGTACCGCGCTTCGCGAGCAGGTTCGCGCTGCCTGGCAGCAGGCTCTGCTTCGGCCGCGCCAGAATCATCTGCTGCTGATGGTCATCGGTCTCCTCTCCTGCATCGTCTGCCTCAACATTCTGATTGCCCTGATGATGCTCCCCCAGTTGCTGAAAACCCTGCTCGGCATCGAGTCGATATTCGGGATGAGCGCTTTTTCCATGGTCAATTCGACCCTCTGGGTGATTATCGGCGTCCTGACCTATCTCTGTCTCGACCCGCTGGTCAAGACCGCCTACGTCCTGCGCTGCTACCAGGGGGGCTCCCTGCATACCGGCGAAGACCTGTTGACCGACCTGCGCATCTCCCTCGCGGCCAAAAAGGCTCTGATGGTCTTCCTGTTGGTATGTGGCGCCCTGGCTGCAGGGTTTTGGGCTGCGCCGGCTCAGGCGGAGGACGCAGGCGCAGCGCATAAGTCCGTCCATTCTGCCGAGCAACTCGACAGGGCCATCGAAAAGGAGATGTCCCGCCTCGAATACAGCTGGCGGATGCCCCGTGAGGCCGAGGCGGAGGAGGAGCAAAAAGAGTCGGGTTTCTTTCGGATCGTGGTCGAGACCGTCGAGTACTGGGTCGAAGTGCTGGGAGACGGCTTTGAGGCCTTTTTCGAGTGGCTGGGGGAGCTGCTGGTTAAAATGTTTCCGAAAATCGGCCTCGAAAAGACTGCTCGCCACGGCGATTCCGCCGACAGGCGCTTTGTCGCCCTCTACCTGCTGCTGGGGGTGGCGGCCTGCATGGCCGCCCTGGTCGCCTGGCGGCATCTGCAAAGGAAAAAAAACCGCTCAGGAGATCAAGGCGAAGGGATCCCCCTTGCCGACATCGATCTTGAATCAGACGAGGTCAAGGCGAGCGACCTGCCGACCGACCAGTGGCTGGCGCTGGCCAGAGACCTGCTTCAGAAGGGAGAGCGGCGGCTCGCCCTTCGGGCTCTCTACCTGGCTGACCTGGCGGGACTGGCCGGGGCGCAGCTGGTGACCATCGCCCGGGCCAAGTCCGATTCCGATTACCAGCGCGAGCTCACGCGGCGCGGGTTGGCCGGCCCCGAAACGGTCGAGGCTTTTTCCCAGAATATCACCATCTTTCAGCAGGCCTGGTACGGGATGCGGGAGGTCAGCGAAGAGATGTTCTGCCGTTTCGAGCAAAATCACCAGAGGATCATGGCCCATGTCGATGCGGCGTAAAACTTACGTCTTCATGTTCTGCCTGCTGCTGGTCGCCTTCAGCTTCGGTCTTTACCGGCTGATGGCCCTGCGATTCGAGGCGGGCGACGTCTTTCCGGCCTACTCCTCGCTGCGCAGCGACCCGTTAGGGAGCAAGGTTCTCTACGAATCGTTCGGGCACCTGCCTGGGGTCAGCGTAGAGAGACATTTTCAGAAACTCGATAAACTCACCGACGCGCCTTCCTCCACAATCTTTCTGTTCGGCCTTTCCCCCGTCGATCTCGATCTCTCCCTCGCGAAACAGGTGGAGGAGTTGGCCCAGCGGGGGCATCGGGTGGTGATGACCATGGAGCCTGTGCAGGGAAAGGCCTGTAAATGCCCGGAAAAGGCAGAGGGCGCAGGAGAGGGTCCCGGCGATGAGGCCGGGGAGATCGAGCCCGGCCCCGGTGAGCCGAAGGGGCGCGAAGGCGAACAGGGCATTCCTCTCTTCAAGCGGTGGGGCTTTCAATTCGGCTATGCCGGTCTCCTTGAAGGGGAGGACCGCTCCTATCCTTATGCGGAGCTCGTTGCGGACGATTCCCGGGGGCAGCTCCCCCTGCAGATCACCCAGTACAGCGAACTTCACTTTGTTCAACCGGATTCGCAGTGGCAGGTCCTCTACCGGCTCGGCGACTTTGCGGTGATCATGGAGCGCCCCATGGGCGATGGCAGCCTGGTCCTGGTTTCCGATTCGTACCTGGTCAGCAACGAGGCAATGCGCAATGAACGCCATGCCCCGGTCCTGGCCTGGCTGGCCGGCGGCCATCGTCAGCTGGTATTCGATGAAGCCCACCTCGGCATCAGCAGACAGCCGGGGGTGATGGTGCTGGTGCGCCAGTACCGGCTGGCCGGGGTCATGGTCGCCCTGCTGGTGCTGGCCCTCCTTTTTGTCTGGCAGCGTTCGGTCCCCTTTGTCCCCGGTCGGGTCTCTTCGGCCGATGCCGGCCCCGATGAGATGTCGACCATGGATTACCACGCCGGGCTGGTGAACCTTCTCCGGCGCAACGTCAAAGAGGGCGATCTCCTTGCGGCCTGTTTTAACGAATGGCGCAAATCGATGCCGGGGGCGGGGAGCGCAATGCCGGAACAGACCGCACGGATCCGTAAGGTGGTGGAGGCCGAACAGGCCCGCCCCTCGCGGGAGCGCAACGTGCTTGCCAGTTACAAGAAAATTGCCGGAATTCTGGCAGAGAGGAAGCATTTATGGAAATAACGCAGTTGCAGGAGATCCTCGGTCGGATCAAATCGGAGACGGCCAAGGTCATTATCGGCCAGGAAGAGGTCATCGACCTGGCGCTGGTGACCCTGCTGTCGGGACAGCATGCCCTGATCGAGGGGGTCCCGGGAATAGGCAAGACCCTGCTGGTGAGGACCCTGGCCCGAAT
>CALZIC010000080.1 GCA_945787285.1 uncultured Desulfuromonadales bacterium | reverse complement strand
ACGCAGGCCTAGCCTTGCGTTAAGTCAAGGAGGCACAACGCAGACAGCGGCCAAAAGGGCCGGAATTATAGGTCACGATTAACCGCACAGTGCACTAGTATATTGCCCGGCACGGATGTCTGAAGGGGCGGAATTCAGGATGCGCCCGCCTAAGGTTTGGGCATTTTCTGCTGAATTTGTAGCCGGAAGACTCAAGTGGAGCTCTGCGGACTGAAAGTTAGCCCTTTAATATCGGGTGCTTGTGTCGTAGGGCTGGGCTTGGCACTTTCCGTGCTTATAAACCTTAGGACAAATGATAGCGGGTTACAATGGAGTACCCCCCCCCCAGGCAGTGACGCCCGAAACACCCTCAAGGTCTTTCGGGCTTTATTTTTTTGCAGGAACAGGGTGGCAGCGGGAGATATTTTTGGCTCGATATATGCTAATATCCTTATGTCTGCCGAACCGACCTTCAGATTGTTGACACCATTCACTCAAGAGGCCAGGATGAAACGTTTTTTGGGCTGCCTTTTCGCAATCCTGCTGCTGTCGACGACCCTGTGCGGCCCAACCCAGGCCGGTGAGGTGCGACTCTTTGCCGCGGCCAGCATGACCGATGCCATAAAAGAGCTTGCCGAAAACTTTTCGCGAAGCCGCAGGGATCTGCATTTTATCCAGAATTTTGCCGCATCCGGTACCCTGGCGCGGCAGATCGACGCCGGCGCACCGGCCGATCTCTTCATCTCGGCCAATTCCCGCTGGGTCGACTATCTGGTCGATCAAAAACGGCTGAGCCGGGCCGAGGTTCGTCCCCTGGTTCAAAACCTGCTGGTTTTCATCGGCGCCCCTCAGCGTGGCGTCAAGGGGATGGCCGATCTGGATCGCCTCGACCGCATCGCCATCGGCAGTCCCAACAGCGTCCCGGCCGGCCGCTATGCCCGGGAGGCCCTGTCGGCAAAGGGGCTTTACGACCCGATGCTGTCGTCGGGCAAGCTGATTTTGGCCAAGGACGTGCGCCAGGCCCTGATGTACGCCGAGCGCGGCGAGGTCGACGGGGCCTTCGTCTACCGCACCGATGCCTTGTTGGCGCGGCAGGCGGTGATCCACTTCGAGGTTCCTGGCGAATTGCACTCTGCGGTGGTGTATCCCGCTGGTTTGACGGTCGAAGGAGCTTTGAACCCCGATGCCGTCGCCTTCCTCAATTACCTGCAGACCCCGGAGGCGCACGAGGTGCTGGAAAAATTCGGTTTCTCCAAGCCCCTTGAACCACCAATCACCCATCACTAATCACCCCTCACTGGCTATAAATATGTTCGAATTCACCCCCACCGATTACCAGGCCATGGCCCTTTCCGCCAAAGTGGCGACCACCGCCACCCTGGTGTCGCTCCCCTTCGGTTTTTTTGCCGCCTACCTGCTGGTCTTCTCCCGCATGCGCGGCAAGGCGCTGTTCGACGGGGTGGTCAATCTGCCGCTGGTGCTGCCGCCGGTGGTGGTCGGCTACCTGCTGCTGCTGCTGTGCGGCGAAAAGGGGTGGCTCGGGGGGCTGCTCAAATCGCTGGACCTTCGCATCGTCTTCACCTGGTTCGGTGCGGTGCTCGCCTCGGCGGTGGTCGGTTTTCCCCTGCTGGTCCGCTCCATTCGTCTCGGCCTCGAAGGGATCGACGAGAAGCTGCTGCAGGCCTCGCGCACCCTGGGCGCTCACTGGTACGACACCCTGTTCACCGTGATCCTACCCCTTTCCGGGCGCTCGGTGCTGGCCGGGGCGACCCTGATGTTCGCCCGCAGCCTCGGCGAGTTCGGTGCCACCATCATCCTGGCCGGCAACATCCCCGGCCTGACCCAGACTATTCCGCTGGCGATTTACGACTACACCAACACCCCGGGAGGCGACCGCATGGCCCTTTCCCTGTGCCTGGTCTCCATCGCCCTGTCGCTCGGGGTGTTGCTGGTCAACGAGGCGCTGGTGCGCCGCTTCGGCCGCAGGAGGAGCGCATGATCCTTTCGGTCGCCCTCACCAAGGCCTACGGCGATTTCTGTCTCAAGGCCGACTTTTCCACCGCCGCCGACCGGGTCGGCATCTTCGGCCGCTCAGGCAGCGGCAAGTCGACCCTGGTCGAAATGATCGCCGGCCTGGTCGAACCGGATGCCGGTCGCATCAAGCTCGACGGCGAGGTTCTCTACGACTCGCAGCGGAAGATTTCTCTGCCGCCCGAAAAGCGCCGCATCGCGGTGGTCTTTCAGCATGCCCACCTCTTTCCCCACATGAGCGTGCGGCGCAACCTGTTGTACGGGTACAAACGCACCCCCAGGGGGGAGCGCAAGATCGATCCCGAGGCGCTCATCGAGGTGCTCGATCTCGGCGAGCTGCTGCCCCGCAACGTGGCCACCCTCTCGGGGGGCGAGCGCCAGCGCGTCGCCCTCGGCCGGGCGGTGCTGGCCAACCCGCGCCTGCTGATCATGGACGAACCCCTTTCGGCGCTAGACGAAGCCCTCAAGTACCAGATCATTCCCTATCTGACGGCGGTTTTTGAAGAGTTCACCATCCCGGTGCTGTTCATCTCCCATTCGACCAACGAGATGCGCCTGATGACCGAAGAGGTGGTGGTGCTGCACCGGGGGCGCATCTCCGGCCAGCTGCCCCCCGAAGACCTGGCCCGTCAGCGCATGGGGTGGACCCGGGCCGGCTACATCAACCTGGTCAAGCTGGCCGATCCCGTCGAAGAGGACGGCCTGTTCGCCTACCGCTGGAACGGCTCCCGGCTGCTGACCGGCTCCGGCGGTCCGGGCAAGGCCCTGTTCGAGCTCTCGTCGAAGGACATCATGCTGTTCAAAGGCCAGCCCGAGGCGGTCAGCGCCCGCAACCTGCTTAAATGCACCGCCGTCGATAGCTTCGAGATGGACGGCCGGGTGGGGATCGAGCTCAAATGCGGGGGGGAGCGGCTGGTCGCCCAGGTAGTGAAAAAGGCCGCCGAGGAACTCAACATCCGTTCGGGGGATCAAATCTACGCGCTGATCAAGGCCTCGGCTTTCCGGCGCCTGTATTAAACCTGAAGCCGCCCCGGCACAACGGATCGGGGCCAGAAGGAAAGCTATGCTCGCGTTGATCCAGTGCGATGCCAGTGTTCCGGCGGGCATCCTCGAACCCTTTCTGCGCCGGCGGAAAGTCGCGCACCGTTTGATTTCTCTGCATGAGGGGGCCCCTCTTCCCGATCCCCGACAGCTGGCCGGCGCAATCGTTCTGGGCGGGTACATGGGGGTCGGGGAAGCCGAGGCCTATCCTCATCTCTATGCCTTGAAAGAATGGCTTGCCCGCGCGGCAGGGGCCGAGCTTCCCCTGCTCGGCATCTGCCTGGGAGGGCAACTGCTCGCCTTCGCCCTCGGCGCCGCGGTTCACTCCCGGCGCAACGGCGAACACGGGGTACGGGAGGTCTTTATCGCCACCGATGGCGAAGGTGACCCCCTGTTGGCCGGAATCCCCTCGCCGATGCCCGTTTTCCAGTGGCATAACGACAGCTTCGACATCCCTTCGGGCGCCCGGAGCCTGGCCTTTTCGGCTGCCTGCCCCGGGCAGATGTTTCGCCTGAACAATTGGGTCGGGCTGCAGTTTCATCCAGAAGTCGATGTGGCCATCGTGGCCGCCTGGTGCGAAGCGGGGGGGTGCATGCAGCACCTTGAGCCCTTCGTCGCCGCCGAGTCGGCGATTCACCAGGTTTCCTTCCGGCTGTTCGAAAACTTCCTTTCCTTCTGCGCAGCGGGACGCCGCTGATCCTTTCTTTTCCCGACTCCTTTCCGCCTTTCCCACACACCCTGCACCATCGTGATTCCTGACACGGTTCCTCCGCTATAGTCAAAACGCCGACCATCACCACTTGCCTTGCATGTTTTGCTGAAGGTTTAATGACTTCGGACTCTTTTGGTCCCAAAGTCGGCCGTTTGCTAAGTGATGAGAATGTCTATTGTCACACGATTTGTCGGGGTATACGCTGGAGCATGGAATGGAAATTGCTCCAATGGCTACCCGAAGCATAGAAAACCATATATTTGAATTCTTAGGTATGGCTAAGGTTTTACAGTGTTTTTCAAGGCAAGGAGACACGCAGTGGCAGAGAAGACATTTTTACCGCGAAAACTGACCCTGGTATGGAAGATGGCGATCATCAGCTGGATCGGCCTGATCGGCCTGCTGGCGCTGGGGGGGATCGGGTTCTGGGTGAGCGCCGATTTGACCGGCACCGCCACTACGGCGCTGGAGCAGGTCGGAAAGGCCCGCTCCCTTTACGCCCGCACCGCCGAGGATGCCCTGCAGAGCAAGGAGCAGGCCCGGATGTTGAGCGAGCTGAGTTCCGATCTGATCGCACTGCAGAAGGACGTGATCGAAGGCTCCAACCGGCATATCCCCGGGGTTACTGCCGAAAAGGTCATCCTCCACGCCCAGCAGCTGGCCCAAAAAGCCGCGCTGGTCAAAGCTGTGCCGGGGGCCGACAAGCCGATTCCCGGAACCAACGGCATCACCCTCGGCGACCAGGTAGTCGGCAATTTCACCGATGTCGCCATTCTGCTCGAATACGAGCTGCCCGACCTGTTTGCCGAGACCCCAGGAACGGCGGCCTTCAAGCGCAGGCAGGGAGACATGATCATCTCCATGACCGGCATGTACTGGTTTATCTCCCGCACACTCGGCGAGCTCTCCGACGGCCTCGCCGAAAGGGTGGCCAATGACCAGACCGAGCTGGTCAGGGCCTCCGACGAGGCCGATCGCATCGCCCTGCAGGCCAACCAAGAGCTTCTCGACGTGACCGGTCATGCCCGGGAGGCGCTGCTGATCACCTTTGTGATCACCATCGCCGCGCTGGCCACCCTTTTCATCCGCTTTGCCATCGGTGTTATCAGCCCTTTGAAGAAGACCGTGACCATGGCCGAAGAGTTGCGCCGGGGCCGGGTCGGCGCGCGGCTCGAGGTCGGCCGCCGCAATGATGAATTCGGCGACATGGCCAGGGCTCTCAACGATTTTGCCGACAACCTGCAGAACGAAGTGGTGGTGGCCCTGCAGAAGATGGCCCACGGCGACCTCAACGTGGCGGTTAACCCCTGCGACGATCAGGATGAGATCCGAGGCGCCCTGGAAAAAATGGCTTCGGATATGAATTCGGTGCTGGCACAGATCCAGATGTCCTCGAACCAGATTTCCACCGGCAGCCTTCAGGTCTCCGATTCCAGCCAGTCCCTTTCCGACGGGGCGACCTCCTCGGCCAGTTCGCTGGAGCAAATCTCCGCCTCAATGAGCCAGCTCGCCTCCCAGACCACGATCAACGCCGACAGCGCCGATCAGGCCAATGCCCTGTCGAAACAGGCCAAGCAATTCGCCGAACAGGGCAATACCGAAATGGCGGCCATGGTGGGGGCTATGGGAGAAATCAATTCCGCCAGCCACAACATTTCCAAGATCATCAAGGTCATTGACGAAATCGCCTTCCAGACCAACCTGCTGGCCTTGAACGCCGCGGTCGAGGCGGCCCGGGCCGGGCAGCACGGCAAGGGTTTCGCGGTGGTGGCCGAAGAGGTGCGCAACCTCGCCGCCCGCAGCGCCAAGGCCGCCCGGGAGACCGCCGTGTTGATCGAAGGCGCGGTGACCAAGGCCAAAAACGGTTCGAATATCGCCCAGGCTACCGAAAAGGCGCTCGATGAAATCGTTTCCACCGTCACCCGCGTCACCGACCTGGTCGAGGAAATCAGCGTTTCTTCCCGCGAGCAGGCCGAAGGGATCTCCCAGGTGAACCAGGGGCTGACTCTCATCGACCAGGTCACCCAGCAGAACACCGCCAGCGCAGAAGAGAGCGCCGCCGCATCCGAAGAGCTCTCGGCCCAGGCTGGCCACCTGCGCCAGATGCTGGCCCGGTTTGTACTGCGCTCTGGCCGCCCGGGTGGGGCTGAAGAAACCAGGTTGCTTGAAGCCGGTTGGGGAGATTGACCCGGAACGCCACCACCGATTGACATTTCACAAAAGGGCCGCATCGCGGCCCTTTTCTATTTCGGGCTGGTGTCAAAATCACCCGCGTGAAATGACTTGCCGGACAGTCAAAAACCGTGTCGTTGGCTTAGAGCTTTTAATTAACTAACACATGTTGGTTAGGCCGAGTCCTGTTGCGCCTGTTAAAACAGGCTCTTACACCATATCGTAAAGGACTTTACCATGTAGTGGCTGGCATGGAGATTGCCTAATCGTGTCTACGATTGTTCACTAAATTTCCATTCGGAAATGATTTCATAGACATCTGGACAGGAGGAAGGAATGAAAAACCTGCAACTTGCCACCAAGATTTGTGTTCTCTGCGGGGGGGTGATCCTGATGTTCGCCCTCGCCAGTTTCTGGATGCTCGACAGTGCAAAGCAGCACCTTTACGAAGCCAACAAAAAGCAGGTCAGGCTGGCGGTCGAGTCGGTTTCCGGGGTCCTCGATTACTGGGCGCTGCAGGTCGGGCAGGGGAAGGTGACGCTGGAGCAGGGGCGGCGCCTGGCCAGGGAAACGATCAAGGGAATGCGTTTTGACGGCGATAACTATTTCTGGATCAACGACCTGACCCCGCGCATGGTCATGCACCCCTACCAACCGCAGCTCGATGGAACCAGCCTTTCTGCGGTCAAAGACCCCAACGGCAAGCGCCTGTTTGTCGAATTTGCCAAGCTGTGCGAGAAGGAAGGGGCGGGCTTTGTCGACTATGTGTGGGACAAGCCGGGCAGCGAGATCCCGGTGGAAAAGGTGGCTTACGTCAAACTGCACCCCGAGTGGGGCTGGATTGTCGGGGCCGGGCTTTACATGGATGATGTCGGCACCCTGATGGCGGCGATGCAGTACAACATGTACGGTATTCAGTTCGCGGTGGCGATCGCCGCCCTGGTGGTGGTGCTGCTGGTCTCGCGTAGTATTTCCAGGCCGCTGGCCTCGGCCGTGGCGATGATCGAAGCCCTCGGGCAGGGCAACCTCGACAGGCGTGTTCATATAAATCAAAATGATGAGGTCGGCCGCCTGGCCAAAGCGATGGACGCCTTTGCCGATAATCTCAGAGACGAGGTTCTGGCCGCATTCAACAAACTCGCCGATGGTGACTTCACCTTCAAGGCCAAAGGGCTTATTCGTGATCCCCTGGCTCGAGCCAACAAGGCGCTCACCAAACTGGTTTCCGAGATCAAGACCGCAGGCGAACTGATTGCCGCCGGCAGTTCCGAGATCTCCGATGCCAGCCAGTCACTCTCCCGGGGGGCGACCGAGCAGGCCGGCTCGCTCGAGCAGATCGGCGCCTCGATGAATCAGATGACTGGTCAGACCAGGCTCAATGCCGAAAACGCCAGCCAGGCCAATCGGCTCTCGACCCAGGCCCAGCAGTCAGCCGAGCAGGGCAATGCCCGCATGCAGGCGATGGTCGGGGCGATGGCCGACATCAACGCCTCGAGCCAGAATATCTCGAAAATCATCAAGACCATCGACGAGATCGCCTTCCAGACCAACCTGCTGGCCCTCAACGCCGCGGTCGAAGCGGCCCGGGCGGGGCAGCACGGCAAAGGTTTCGCGGTGGTCGCCGAAGAGGTGCGAAACCTGGCGGCGCGCAGCGCCAAAGCGGCCCAGGAGACGGCCGAACTGATCGAAGGCTCGGTGCATAAGGTGGCCTCGGGGGCGCAGATTGCCGACCAGACCGCAGAAGCCCTCGGCGGCATCGTCACCGATATTTCCAAAATATCCGGCCTGGTCGCGGAAATCGCCACCTCCTCCAGCGAGCAGGCCCAGGGGATCGAGCAAGTCAATGACGGTCTCGGCCAGGTCGATAAAGTGACCCAGCAGAACACGGCCAGTGCCGAAGAAAGCGCCGCTGCGGGCGAAGAACTCTCCAGCCAGGCCGCCCAGCTGCAGCAGATGCTGCATCGGTTCAAGCTTGACGGTCAGAAGGCACTGCCCATGGACGAAAGGGCGGCGAGCAACCAAAACCACCAACAGCTGGAGTGGGGGTAATGCCGTAGTCATCCGGGGCGGAGAGTTTGCGTTGTTTTGACTCCTGCCCGAGACTGCTGATACGAAAAAATAGAGGGTCGCTTCCTGGATCAGGTCCGGGGGGAGGCCCTCTTTTTATATTCCGGGCGGTGATATGCCGAAGAAGGAGATAAAAACTAGGTCAAATAACCATATTCGAGACCTGTTGAGGACAATGCAAGGCTCAGGGGCATGAGTCAAAACCTTGTCTTGACGGAGAAAGTCACCTGCTCAAATTCCCGGAACGCGAAAAAGCGGGTACACGCCTGCGGCATGGAGTTGTGTGCGGCAAGCTGCAAAAAATAACATATATTCCATGAAAGTACGTTGATTGTTCGGGGAAAGCGTTCTCTCGTTACTAGACTTGGTTTGTCTTTTGCAGTTGGCAATGGTTAATAAGATGTTGTGTATGAATTTGACACACAAATCGAGCCTCATCGGTTCCGAATAATGATTTTCGCCTGAGGCTATTGAATCCTATCCAGGTGGTGTTCTGGATAATTCCAAGGAGGAAAAACATGAAACACGTTTTGGGGAAGGCATTTCAAGGAGGGAAATTCCTGGTTCTGATCTTTACCTGCCTGATGATGATCGTGGGTGGGGCGGCCGCTTGTTTTGCCGCCGATTCTATGACCTGCTGGTTCCCACCGGGCTGGAAAGCCAAGGCGGAGCAGGCCAGGACGATTACCAAAGCATTGTCCGAGGAGTCGGGGGTGGCCATCAGGCCCCGAATCGCCAAAAGCTATCCGGAGATCTTGAAGGCGTTTGACTCCGATCAGCCCAACCTGGTCTACGTCGGTTCTTTCGTCCAGGCGATCATCCAGGCCCGCAACCTGGGGACCCCCCTGGTACAGAACATCAACGGCAAAGACCTTTACTGCGGCGTCCTGGTTTATCCCAAGGGGGAAAATCCCGAGCAGATCCTGAAAAATTCCCCCGGCCAGATTGCCTTTGCCGTCGGAGCCTCCTCGGGTGAGTCGAGTGCCAAAGCGGCCACCGGCGGCAAAGCTGCCATCGGGGTCGCCAATCATGGTGCAGCCTGTGGCGCGGTCAAGGCAGGCAAGGCCAAGGCCGCGGTCGTCAAGAACTGGTGGTGGCAAGGTAACCAGGGTAAGTTCGCCTCCCTGGAGGTCTACGAGGTTCCTGGCGTGTCCACCTCCAAGAACCCCGACAACGTGCTTACGGCCTCCAGGGCGGTTCCCGTCGAGTTGCAGAAAAAGATTGCCGCCGCGGCCATGGCTAAAAAAGACGCTTTCGGTGCCCCCCAGATGGCCTCGTTTGAGCAATCGCGACTCGATTTCCCTCTTGAGCTGATGAAAAAGGGCCAAATCGACCCGTTGACTT
>CALZIC010000079.1 GCA_945787285.1 uncultured Desulfuromonadales bacterium | reverse complement strand
TTATGAGGCAGAAATCCAGTTTGCACTAAAGCAATATCAAAGAGACCCAATTCCTTTAAGGACCTGTTGGGAATGGCGTAGTTGGCCAGGGGGCTGGCAGAGTTGCGCCATGAGCTCATTTTTATCGAATCGAACTCTCCCTGATAACCAAGTTGCCTGAGTCTGCGATGAAGCCGCTTTGGCTTTTTCCACAAACTTAACTGCTTGGCTCGCAGGCGCCTCCTGACCCACTTCATCATCGTCTTGAACTCTCCTTGGCAATTTGCCACACGGAAGTAATAGGCGAACCCCCGGATCACCGGATTCAGATCAGCGATGATCTTCTCCAGGTTGACCGGAGAGTTACGCCGGGTAATTCCCCTCACCTTGTCTTTGAACTCACGAACCTTCTCTCTCCTGATCCGGGTGTACCCCGTGTGGATCGTGACCCCGAGGTAATTCACTCCTGCGAAGCTATGGACGATACGGCTCTTCTGTTCGTTGATGGTAAGGAGAAGCTCCCCTTCCAGGTAGTTTCTTGCCACATTGAGTGCATTGTACGCTGCGCTCTTTGATCGAGTGAAAATCAGGATATCATCCGCGTAGCGGACGATACGATGCCCTCGACCTTTCATAAACTGGTCGAAAGCGTCAAGGTAGACGTTGGCGATGAGGGGACTGATGACCCCGCCTTGGGGGCTACCTTCCTCATTCGCCTGCCAACCTTCACCGGTCATCACCCCACTCTGCAAGAACATCCGCAGCAACTCCAGAATACTTCCATCGGCGATCCTCCGGCGAAAGCTCTTGAGGATGAGGTCATGGTTCAGGGTGTCGAAACACCGCGATAGATCCATGTCCGCTACCCATTTGAGCTCATAACGCCGGATGAACAGGCTGGCCTTGGCGATAGCCTGATGCTGGCTCCTGCCAGGCCGGTAGCCGTAGCTCGATGGATGAAATTCCGGGTCAATTATCGGCTGTAGTATGTTCAGCAGAGCCTGCTGTACAACCCGGTCTCGAACTGCGGGAATTCCGAGCAACCGCGTTCCCCCACCGGACTTGGGGATTTCGACCCGTCGGACCGGTTGAGGACGGTAACTCTTCTGCCGCAACTCGCTTACAAGCTGGGCGACCTCTCCAGGAAGATTCTCGCCGAAGTCCTCGATGCTCTGCCCGTCGACGCCGGGTTTGCCTTTGTTGGATTTCACCTTCGAAAATGCCTGAAGCAGTCTCTTCTCGTGCAGCATGCGGTCATAGAGACTGTAGTAAATCTTCGCCATACCTGCTCCTGCGTTTCCTTCCCCTGCCCCTCTCATCTCGCCTCCGATCTTGGCCGGAAGACTGTCGCCTTCTATCCCTTAGGGCAATCTACGACAGCGTGTTCCGGTTACTTTGGTGGACGGCCATTATCGGCAGAAACCTTTCACGGTCTACCGCCGATAGCGTGTCCCGCCCCGTCGGGCGGCTTGTGTCCGGCTTGACGTTCGAAAGCAGCTTCTGCGAAACCTTCGAATGAACTTCCTCCCTTCGCACACCGCTAAGGCTTTTGGCTCATAGCGGCTCCCACCGACCAAGCAGCGGGTCATCCCGGTTTTGCCCTCCAGACTGTTACCAGCTTTCACAGGCCGGGACTTCATCACTACTACGGATTCATCTGCCACCTCACACCGCATCGTTCGGCCTCGGGTCTCCCCTTGTACCTCCCTTTTCCATTGTCCGACCGCTCGGACCCTGAAACGATGCAAGGCTTCCCCAGTTACCTCGGGCTCCCTGTAAACTACCGCATCCTCAATCACGCCACGGGTCTGACCAGGTATCGGGCTTCGCGATATCATGCACGCTCACCCACCCGTAGCGCCGAATCAGGTTCACTTGCGCTATGTGCAGTTCACTTCCTATCGCTTCCTTCAGACCTTGCCGTTACCAGCAACGCCCTTGCGATTCGGATTGTCTTCCCCCTGGTCGGGGTGACGCCTGTTTCTTCCAACAGGCCGGGTTTGCCCGCTACGCTGGGCAAACATAAAAAGGGGTGAAGCCTGTGCAGCCTCACCCCTTCGGTTTCCATCGAGCAAACCCGCCGGTTCGCTTAACTTTATTTCGATTTCTTCTTTTTTCCCCCAAACAGATCAAGCTGATCGAAGCGGTGCTCCTTGACCTTGAACGGACGCGGCAGAAACCGCGGGCAGTCGACCAGCAGGGTTCCGTCGACCTGTTTGCACCCCCGCACGCACTTGCCGCAGAGGGAATTATATTCAGCCTGTCTGGCGTTTCTGCTCAATGGACCTCACACCTCAACAAAGATTTCCCGGACGCAATGACCTGCAGCCATTATCCTCGCCCGGACGCTGAAAAGTAAAGGGTTTATTCCGAGTCGCCCCGCCTGCCGAGCACCTCGGTAATGGCCGCCTTGAGCCGCTCAATCCCATCCTCTTCCGGCTCGATATCGATTTCGATGCGGTTTTCCGGCTTGGTGTGATCGTACAGCGGGTCGTAGTACTGCACCATCAGCTCCCGCACCAGGGTTTGCCACTCGCCGGCATGCAGAAGGCTCAGCATATGGGCGACCTGCTCCTTGCCGAGGCGCTTTTTGAGCGCTTCGATCGGCGCCACGAAGCTCTCCCCGTACTGGTCGACGGCGGGATAATCATCGAGGATAACCCGCACCCGGTAGTCGAGGGACGCGTTGACCCACAGCGTCGTTTCCGTCTGCAGGGAAAGGTAGACTTGCGGAGGGAGGGTTATTTTACCGATGTTTTTGCTCTCCCCCTCGGCCAGGGCGTAGCGTCCCGGCGGAGTCGTCCGCAACACCTCCCAGAGCCTGGCCTCGAATGCCTTCTGAGTCGGCTGGGCAGAGAGGCCCAGGGCGCCGAAGGCGCTGCCCCGGTGGTTGGCGAGGCCCTCCAGGTCGACGACCGGGTAGCCCTCGGCTGCGAGCTGTTTCAGCAGGCGGGTCTTGCCGACCCCGGTCAGGCCGCGCAGCACCAGAAGGCGACCCCACTCCCCCTTCTCGAAGAACTGGCGCACGTGGCCGCGAAACGCCTTATGCCCTCCCACCAGCTGCTTGGCCCGAATCCCCGCCAAACCGAGAAAGGTGGTCAGGGCCCGGCTGCGCATGCCGCCGCGCCAACAGAAGACGATGACTTGGGTTCTTTTCTCGCCACGGGCCTTTTCGACCGCATCGATCAGTTCGGGAATTCGGGGGGCGACCAGGCGCACACCGAGTCGGGTGGCTTCATTTTTTCCCTTCTGCTTGTAGAGGGTACCGACCTCGACCCGATCGGCGTCACTGAAAATCGGCACATTGACCGCCCCGGGAATGGTCGCTTCGGCAAACTCGGCCGGGGTCCGCGCATCGATCAGCAGCGCCCCCTGATCACGCAGGGCCAAGGCCGCCTCTATATCTATGGTCAAGTAATCAGCCATTCGGTCCACACATTGAGATTAAAATATATACCCGCCCCCTTATACCGGATTTCCCTCCTCCCCACAAGGGTTTCCACCTCGCACCCAGCCCGGGTCGAAGCAAGGAGTGCACTCTCGAATGTCTGCCTGAACAACTATTTTTTGTTCGGACGTATAATATGTTTGACATGTGCAAAGGGATTGAGTAGTATCCGGCCTCACTGACGCGGGGTGGAGCAGTCTGGTAGCTCGTCGGGCTCATAACCCGAAGGTCGGAGGTTCAAATCCTTCCCCCGCAACCAAACAAATTCAAAGGGATCTGCCATGGCAGATCCCTTTTTTTGTCTTTCCGTCAGCTCCGAACCGGGCGGTTCAGACCCCGGACACGGCGTACTTGCCGAACAGGCTCCTCCCCTGCTGCGAAACGAAGGTCAGAGGGAGGGAGAAACTGACCCGGGTCCCCTTGGCCGGCTCGCTTTCCACCCAGATGCGGCCGCCGTGCGCCTCGACGAAAAACCGGGCGACGCTCATGCCGAGACCGGTGCCGCCGATGGATGAATCGGAGGCGTTGGCCCGGTAGAACTTTTCGAACACCCGCTCCTGCTGCTCGGCCGTCATGCCGATACCGCAATCTTCAACCGAGACCCGGTAATGGGCACCTTCCCGGCATACCCTCAGCCGAACCACCCCTCCCCCCGGTGAATACTTGAAAGCGTTGCTGAGAATATTGTCGAGCACCTGTTCGAGCTTGCGCCGATCGGCGGTGACCTCGGCCGGCTCGCTGCACAGGTAGACCTCGACCTGGTGATTTTGCTGATGGGCCTGGTAGGGCCTGACGGTACTGGTGACCAGGTCTTTGAGGTCGCAGGGTTCGGCAAAGAGTTCAATAGGCCGGCCCGATTCGATGCGGCTGATATCGAGAAGGTCGTCGACGATTTTGGAAAGGGACTCGGCCTTTTCGAAAATGTAACTGAGGCTCTCCTGCTGCACATCGGCAGGCAGTTCGTCCTTCTGCAGCAGCAGAAGCTCCGAAAAACCGATAATCGAGGCGAGCGGTGTCTGCAGTTCGTGCGCGGCGGTCGAAACGAACTCCGACTTCATACGGTCGATTTCCCTTTCGATGGTCACATTCTGCAAAATGGTGATGTAGCCGGAGGTTCTTCCGCCGCTGCCGCTGATTTCCGAAGTACGGGCCTGAAAAATCCTCGGTCTGGCCCCTCCGGGATCGGTGAACTCCAGGTCAATAGCTCCCGCCCCCCCCTTTTGGTCGAGAAACTTCTGCCACGCCTCCAGCCCCCCCTGCTTGCCGATCACCTCTTGCAGAGGAAGGCCGAGGGACTCGAAAAGACAGATGCCGAAGTGCTTTTCGGCGGCCCGGTTCATCAACACAATCTGGTGATCGGCATCGGTCACCACCAGGGCATCGGCCACCGACTGAAGAATGCCATCCATCTTTCCCCGGGCGTCCTCCGCTTCGGCCAGAGCGGCCCTCACCGATGCTTCGGCCTTCTTGCGCTCGGTAATATCGACGAAGCTCTCCAGAAGATAGTGACGGTTGTCCAGAACGATCGGCACCACGGTTTTCTGCACCGGGATGACATGGCCGTCGCTGTGAAAGGCCTGTTTCTCGGCATTTTCCACTTGGAGACCGTGCACCGTCACAGGACACTCGTCCGAAGTGGTCGAGCAGAAAAACCGGCAGCATCCGCTGCCGACCAGCTCCTGGCGGGAGACCCCGACCATCTGTGCAGCATAGCGGTTGGCGTCGACAATCCGGTGACTTTCCCGGTCGATCAAAAGGATTCCGGCCATCACCGAGTCAAACATGGTATCGAGCCGCAGGTTGGCCTCTACCAGGGTCTGCTCATGGCGCAGGCGCTCGGTGATGTCGTTATAGACCAGAATCACCTGGACGATCTCGCCGCGCGCATTTTTGACCGGAGTGCCGACCACATCGAAATGGCGATTGTTTGACAGCCAGTTTTTGCGTACCTGGGTGGTGCCGCTGTCCATGACCAGTTCGAAAACGCAGTCCCCGCTGCGGCCCCCGCCGTGGCAGAAGGCCTCTGCGCAGAGGTGACCGCACAGATTCTCCGTCTTGACCGGAAACTGCTCCACGAGCTGCCTATTGTACGAGACGATGCGTCCCTCGGGGTCGAGAACCATGATGCCGGCACCGGCCAGCTGGAAAATGACGTCGAGTTCGTCCCGGGCCACGGCCAGGCTGTCGTTGGTGGTTTTGAGATTCTCGAGAATCTGGACAAAGGAGTCGCTGACGATCCCGATCGGATCGAGTGAGAGAAGGGTGTCGTCGTCGAGTTCTTCAGGCTTGAGGGGCAAGGTTCCCAGGACCCCAAGGAGCTGGTCGACCTTGCTGCGAACGTAATCGATGCTTGCGTGCTCCCTGAGTCGCAACCGGCGGTTCTCTTTGCGCAGGAGCGCGATTTCTTCGCGCAGCTGTGCCTCGGATTCCGCCTTGTTTCCACTCTTCACTGCTTCAGGTAAGCTCATAGCATGGCCCCGTGTGCCGATCGTCTTGAGGGGCGTCCCCCCCGGTCTAACCGATGACGATGCGGTAATCCGCCCCCTGCTTTTCAACCACAACCTTGTAGCCCATACACTTCACCGCCCTGGGGATTGTCACGCTGGCGCTGCGGGCATCGGTGAGCACCACAACCTGGCCCCGCCCGCTTTTCAGCGCCTTACGGCAACGATTGACCCCGCGCAGGGCGGACAGCATGGCCGAGGGACACACCTGCCCGCGGATATCCATTTCGACGATGTCTGGCTTCATAAGATCATACCACCGGGCTTATCGCCCTCTTGAACTTTCCAATGATATCTCATCGTAAACATAGTGATCAAGCCTCCCCCGGGGGAGGAGTCCCGATATTGCCTACAGCAGCCACTGCAGGGCCAGCGTCGGCATTACTCGCCAGCAGCATGTCTGCCCCGGCAAGGGTGTATGCGAGAGGAAAAAACATCCGAGCCTCAAATTACGATACATGCCTGGCATTATAGTGGACAAACATTGCACAGACAATGACTAACTGGGCCCCCGTCCCTTTTCCACACAGTTTGCGAGACAATCGAGGCTCCCCTCGCCACGACTGCTAGAACGGGGCGCCGTGGCCCCTCTTTAGCGACCGTTACAACAGCAACCTGTCAAGCATGGCCACCAGTTGGCCGATCTGCGGCTTGCTTATGCAACCGTCCACCCCGACCTGGTCACAGTGAATCTTCATCTGGTCGGAGATCAGGGAGGAAAAAATCACCACCGGGATCGAACCGCTCGCCGGGTCGTCCTTGATGCGCTTGCAGAGGGTCAGTCCGTCCATTATCGGCATTTCGATATCGGAGATCACCAGTTCCACCGGCAACACCCCGTCGCCCTGGTTGCCCTCCATGGCACGCTGCAGAGCCAGAAAACAGTCCTCGCCATTGACGAACGACTCGACGTTGGAATAACCGGCCGAATTTAAAACACTGAGGATCGATTCGCGAATCAGCGAGGAGTCCTCGGCAAAAAAGAGCTTTTTGCCGCGCCGTCTGTCGACCACCGACTCTCCGGAGTCGTCGGGAACCTCATCGGTGGCCACCTGTTGACCAACGATGTCGGCCTCGGGGTCGATTTCGGTGATGATGTACTCCAGATCGACGATCAGGATCTCGCGCTGGTCGATACTGAAGCTGCCGGTAAAACGGGGATGGTAATTTTCAATAAGGCTTGAAAGGGGCGCAATATCCGACCACGAAATGCGGTGAATGCGGTTGACGCCGTCGACCAGGAAGCCGTTGACCCGCTGGTTGAACTCGCAGACCATCACCACCTTGCGCTCTTCACCGGCAGCATTCGGCTCGGGGGATCTGTTCAGGTGCATGTTGAGATCGACCAGGGGGATCGATTGCCCGCGCACCTCGAAAGTGCCGACCACCGACGGCAGGCATTCGGGTATGTGGGTGGTTTTGGCCTCGTCAAAGGGAATAATTTCCCGCAGCTTATGTACGTTGATGCCGAACGGCTGAGAGCCGAGATAAAACTCGATCAGTTCGATTTCGTTGTTTCCGCTCTCAAGGAGCACTTCCTGCCTGCTTTGATTGACACTCATTTCCTTGGATCCTCCCGTTAATCAAAGACTGTCTCGACATTTCTGCTGAGTATTCATTCTGTCTGCTGTCAGTATTTTCCGAACTCCTGGTCATCGAGTGCGATAACTTCGGAGGGCTCGGGGGACCTTTGCGAGCCCTCCAAGGGCCCTTCTCCCCACCCGCTACCGGCAGCTACCGCCTTTGGGGCAGCCTCCCGGGCGCTTTCCCGGGCAGGCTTCCTGGCCGAAAGCTGGGTGTTCATCGAGAGCCCTTTGAGCCTGAAACGCTGCAGCATCTGCTGCAGATGGGTAGCCTGGCTCGAAAGCTCCTCGGCGGAGGCCGCCCCCTCTTCGGCATTGGCCGTGTTCTGCTGAATGACCGTGTCGATCTGGGTCAGCCCGTCATTGACCTGGGCAATCCCTTCGGCCTGCTCTTTGCTGGCCGCGGCAATCTCGTCGATCAGATCGGAGACCTTGGTCACCCCCACCACGATCTCGCCGAGCGCCTCGGCGGTACGGTCGGCAATGCCCGAGCCGGCGTTGACCTTGCCGACCGAGCCTTCGATCAGCAGAGCGGTCTCCTGGGCAGCCTTGGCGCTGCGCGCGGCCAGGTTGCGCACCTCTTCGGCGACCACGGCAAACCCCTTGCCGTGCTGGCCGGCCCGGGCGGCCTCGACCGCCGCATTCAAGGCCAGCAGATTGGTCTGGAAGGCGATTTCGTCGATCACCTTGATAATCTTGGAAATATTCTGACTCGAGGTATTGATCTCGCTCATGGCGGTCACCATCTCCACCATCTGCGCATTCCCCTTTTCTGCGGCGCTGCGCACCTGGACCGACAGCACGCTGCCCTGTTGGGCGTTTTCGGCGCTCAGCCGGGTATGCGAAGCCATTTCGTGCATGGAAGACGAAACCTCCTCCAGCGAACTGGCCGACTCCGTCGCCCCCTGAGAGAGCGACTGGCTCGACTCGGAGACCAGGGTGCTCCCCGAGTCGATCTGCTCGCCGGCCGACAGCACCTGCACCAGAATCGCGTTGAGATCGTCGTTAACCTGCTTAATGGCCCCGCGCACAGCATCCCTTTCGTTTCTCACCACGATATCGCGGGTGAGATCGCCGCCGGCCATGGCCTGCAGGGTCCCCACCACCTCGTTCTCGAGGCTGTCGGCAAAAGCGTCCATCGCCTGCGCCATCTGACCGATTTCATCGGAGCGCTGCATGTTGAGGCGGGTGCCCAGGCGACCATTTTCCATCTCCTCGATCATCGCCACCGTCTGCTGCATCGGCTTGGAGATGCTGCGGGCCAGAAAAAAGCCGAAAGCCAGCGCCAGGCCCACACCGAGCAAAACGGCCACGGCAGCCACAAGGCCAAGGGTTTTGGCCTCGGCTTCAGCCTTGCGAACCACTTCCCGGGCATGGGCGCTGTTGAGCCCCACCAGCTCATCGAGCAGGACATCGACCTTTTTGAAGGCCTCGCGCTCAGAGCCGATACCGATGGCCACCCCCTGATTCAGACGCTCGAGGTCCTCGCGAACCACCTCCAGAGCCTGCTCGAAGACCCTGTCGACCCCCTTCAGGGTCGATACCACCTCGCGGTCAAAGACGGCCCTCGCCTCCTGCAGCCGGTTGGCGGCGATATGGGCGTTGATTTTCTCGCCCAGACCGTGCAGCTGCTGGTGGGGCTGATGGAAGGCTTCAACAACCGGAATAAAATGGGGGTCTGAGGTTTCGTAGGACTCCAGCCACTGGCCCATGGCGCAGCGGTTCGGGTCGAGCTGCAATTGGAAACGGCGGCCATCCAGAATCGCCTTGTCAAGAGCGGTCACCCACTTGATGTGGTCGAGCTTGCGCTCCACAAGGTTCATCTCCTGACGACCGACATCTTCCAGATCGACGATCCCGACCAGATCGACCACCATCTGATGCTCTCCCTTCTGGCGCT
>CALZIC010000078.1 GCA_945787285.1 uncultured Desulfuromonadales bacterium | reverse complement strand
AAAAAGAAGAAATCGAATAAAGTTAAGTGAATCGGAGAATATGCTCGATGGGAACAAAAGAGGTGGGGCCGCAGAGGCTTCACCTCTTTTTTGGTTTTATGGTGTTCGAGCCACAGCAAAACCGGCGGGACTCGCCCCGCCAGGCGAGTTACCTTTCTTGACGGCCAAGAAAGGTAACCCAAAGAAGGCCGCCCCACCGTTTGCCCGACTTCGTCGGGTTCCCTCTCTCCGGTCTTTTTAATCTGGCCATGGACGAAAACTCGCTGCGCTCGAACAGTCGTCCAAAACCGCCCAGATTAAAAACTCCTGCATTCGGCGACACGGAGGGGAAAAGCAACAGCCTCCTAGAACACTAAAATCCGTGTTCATCAGATTTTATCCGTGTCCAAAGATTTATGCTTTTAGTTTTTTATGCCAACTGGTTGAGAAATTCGACCACGTAAGGGGTGAACTTGTCCGGCTCGACCAAAAAGGAGTCATGGCCGTAGTCCGAGTCGATCAGGTGGTAGCTGGCCGGTTTGTCGAGCGACTTCAGCACTTCGACCACCTCTTCGGTCTGGTCGGGGGTGTAGAGCCAGTCGGAGGTGAAGGCGAACCACAGGGAGGGGCAGTTGAGGCGGGAGAGGGCATCTTCGAGGCCGTCGAAGTTCCAGGCGACATCGTACAGGTCGAGGGCCTTGGCCAGGTAGAGAAAGGCGTTGGTATCGAAGCGGCCGACGAAGCTGCCGCCGTTGTACTCGAGGTAGCGCTCGACCTCGAACTGGCCGAAGAAGTCGAACATGCCGTCGCGGGCCGAGAAGCGCCGGGAGAATTTCAGGTGCATCGAGGCGTCGGATAAAAAGGAGATGTGCCCCACCGCACGGGCCAGGGCGAATCCGTCGGCCGGAGGGTGCTCGGGCTTGTAGTTGCCCTTTTTCCACATCGGGTCGTTGAAAATCGCCTGCCGGGCCAGGGCGTTGAGGGAGATGGCCATCGGCGAGGTGCGGCCGGTGCCGGCGATGGGAATGATGCTGCGGACCATCTCGGGGTAGAGGATGCTCCATTCGACGGCCTGCATCGCCCCCATGCTGCCGCCGATGACGGTCAGCAGCGAGTCGATGCCGAGGCGGTCGAGCAGCAGCTTCTGGGCCCGCACCATGTCGCGCACCATGATCACCGGAAACGACAGGTTGTACGGCTTGCCGGTGCGCGGGTTGAGGCTGGTCGGCCCGGTCGAGCCCTTGCAGGAGCCGATGACGTTGGAGCAGAGGACGAAGAAGCGCTCGGTATCGAGCACCTTGCCCGGGCCGATCATGTCGTCCCACCACCCCGGCTTTCGGTCCTGCTCGGTGTGGCGGCCGGCGGCGTGGGCATCGCCGGTCCAGGCGTGGGTGACCAGAATAACGTTGGACTTATCGGCGTTGAGGGTGCCGTAGGTTTCGTAGGCAATGCTCAAGGGGCCGAGCAGGCGTCCGCTTTCGAGCTGCAGTTCGGTATCGAACTCGGCGATTTCAGTTTTTACGATGCCTACGGAATTGTTCAATCTCGTGCTCCAGAACTGAAAAAGGCCCCTTCTCCTGGTGAGAAGGGGCCTTCAGATACGGGTACTGCCATGTATCTATGACGGCTCCGTCCTCATCTCTCCTCCACAGGCGCTACGCGCCGGGAGTAGGAATTAGCACCTGGCATTCACCCCGAATCTGACCTGGGTGAATCGGTTGCTGTGGCTTCGCAGGGCCTTTCCCTCCACCACTCTTGATAAAGACTACGTACTGCTTATTTTGAGTTTTTTACTCTAATTGAAATAGTCGGCCTTGTCAAACGGATTCAGTTCACCGTTTGCTGCCGTTGCAAGGGGCTGCGCCGCTCAGCGTGCGGGTAGCCCCTGGCAGAGGTCTTCCCACAAATCCTCGACGTCCTCGATGCCGACCGAGATGCGCAGCAGGGTCTCGTTGATGCCGAGGGCGGTCTTGGTGGCCGCGGGAATGGCGGCGTGGGACATGGACCAGCAGTGGGTCAGAATCGTCTCGACCCCGCCGAGGCTGGGGGCGATGATCGGCAGCCGCACCTGCTGTAGCAGCGGGGCGATGTCGCCCTTGTCCTTGAGTTCGAAGGAGAGGACCGCACCGGGACCGGTGGCCTGGGAGAAGTGCAGGTCGCGGCCGGCGAAGTCGGAAAGACCCGGGAACCACACCCGGGCGACCGCCGGGTGGTTCTGCAGGCGCTCGGCCAGTACCTGGGCTCCCTGCTGCCCCGCTTCAAGGCGCAGCTTGAGGGTCTTGATGCCGCGCGAGAGCAGAAAGCAGTCGAAGGGGGCGAGCACCGCTCCGAAAGCGTTCTGGAAGCGCTTGAGCCGGCCGGCCAGCTCGGGGTTGGCGGTGGTGGCGAGCCCGGCAAGGATGTCCGAGTGCCCGCCGAGAAACTTGGTGGCGCTGTGGATGACCACGTCGATGCCGAGATCGAGGGGACGCTGCAGCAGCGGGGTCATGAAGGTATTGTCGAGAAAACTCAGCAGCCCCCGCTCTTTGGCGATGGCGGCCACGGCGCGGATGTCGGTGATGTTGAACAGGGGGTTGGACGGCGTCTCGAGGAAAATCCCCCGGGTCGAAGGTCGGATGGCGTCCTCGATCTGCTGCAGGTCGGTGATGTCGACGAAGGAGACCTCGATCCCCTGGTCGGGCAGGATCAGGCTCAGGTAGCGCCAGGTTCCGCCATAGAGGTCGTTGGGGGCGATCAGGTGGTCGCCGCTGTGGAGCAGGGAGAGGGCGCTGGCCACCGCCGCCATCCCCGAGGCGTAGGCGAAACCGCGCACGCCCCCTTCGAGCAGGGCGATGGCGTCCTCGACCTGCTGGCGGCTCGGGTTGCCGCTGCGGGCGTAGTCGTACTCCCCCGGCTTGCCTTCAAAATGGTGGTAGGTCGAGGCTTGGTAGATGGGGATCGCCGACGCCCCGGTGGCGGGGTCGCGGTCGTTGCCCTGGTGAACCAGCAGGGTGGCGGGACGGTAGGTTTTTGAGGCCATTTTAGAGTCCTTTAAAGGCGTGATGAGTGATGGGTGATGAGTGAAAGGCTTGAAGCATTAGAGGCCTTTACCCATTACTCATCACTTATTACCTATCACGCTTTTCAGTTTTTCAAGAAAGTGCCTGCTCCAGGTCGGCGATGATGTCCTCGACGCTTTCGATGCCGACCGACAGGCGCAGCAGGCTCTCGCAGACGCCGAGGCGCAGGCGTTCGGCCTCGGGGATGTCGGCGTGGGTCTGTACCGCCGGCAGGGTCATCAGCGATTCGACGCCGCCCAGGCTTTCGGCAAAAGAGATCAGCTGCAGCTTCTCCAGCACCCGGCAGGCCTGCTCGGCGGTCTCGACCCGGAAGGAGAGCATGCCGCCGAACCCGGTGGCCTGCGTTTGCGATAGCTCGTACCCGGGGTGGTCTTCGAGCCCGGGATAGTACACGGCGGTGACCTTCGGCTGCTGCTGCAGCCAGCGGGCCACCTGCAGGGCGCTTTCGCAGTGGCGCTCCATGCGCAGGGAGAGGGTCTTGAGACTGCGGATCAGCAGCCAGCACTCCTTGGGCGGGAGGACGGCGCCGGTGGTGTTCTGCAGAAAGTACAGGCGCTCGCCGAGTTCGGCCTCGCGGGCGACCAGAACCCCGGAGCAGAGGTCGTTGTGGCCGCCGAGGTACTTGGTGGCCGAGTGTATCACGATGTCCGCACCGAGCTCCAGCGGGCGCTGCAGGATCGGAGTGAGGAAGGTGTTGTCGACGATAAAGAGCAGGTCGCGGCTGCGGCAAAGGCTGGCGATGGCTTTGATGTCGGCCACCCCCAGCAGCGGGTTGCCCGGGGTTTCGACCAGCACCGCTTTGGTTTGTTCGGTCAGGGCGGCGGCAATGGCCTCGATGCAGGTGGTGTCGACATAGCTGGCGGAGAAACCGAATTTTTCAAAGACCTGGTCGAGCACCCGGTAGGTGCCGCCGTACAGGTCTTCGGAGACGATCAGGTGATCACCGGAGGAGAAGTGCAGAAAGAGGGTGGTCAGGGCGGCCATGCCGGAAGAAAAGGCGAGCCCGCGGCTGCCCCCTTCGAGTTCGGCCAGACCCTCTTCGAGGACCTGCCGCGTCGGGTTGCCCGAACGGGTGTAGTCGTAGCCGGTGCTTTCGCCGACCGCCGGGTGGCGGTAGGTGGCGCTCGGGTAGATGGGAAAGCTGATCGCCCCGGTCTGTTCGTCGCGTCCGACGCCGATCTGCACCAGGCGGCTTTCGAGAGTAAGTTTGTCCTTCTGAGTCATTGGTCATCCCCCTTCGGTGGTCATGGGGCACAAAAAAAGCCCCTCTCATGGGGATGAGAAGGGGCTTCGATGGAGTCGCTGCTGAGAATTCTTCCGTCGAAACGCCATCCTCATCTTTCCCCGACGAAGTATGAGACAACGTCGAGGCAGGATTTAGCACCTGACATCCGCTATACGGACCGGTTGCTGTGGTTTCATAGGGCCTTTCCCTCCACCACTCGTGATAAAGACAGTGCTTGGTCGGCTATTGCCGACCGTATGTTGAGTGTAACAATAAAGAACACCCCGCCTGCTGTCAACAGGAAATGTGGGGTTAAGGGGGCAGCTGTCAGCGCTCAGCTTTCAGCGGTCAGAAAAATCCTTTGTAAAGCTAATCGGTTGTTCCTACGCTTTCGCCTGATAGCTGATAGCTGATAGCTGATAGCTGCCCCTTAATCCAGCCACTCGTAGAGGGTGCTCGACAGGTAGCGTTCCCCCGAGTCGGGCAGGATGGTGACGATCGTCTTTCCCTTGTTCTCGGGCAATGCGGCCAGGCGTGCGGCCACGGCGGCGGCCGCTCCGCAGGAGATGCCGGAAATGATCCCCTCTTCGAGGGCCAGCCTGCGGGCGAACTCGATCGCTTCGTCGTTGCTGACCTGCTCGACCCGATCGACCATGGACAGGTCGAGGGTGTCGGGAATGAAGCCGGCGCCGATACCCTGGATCTTGTGCGGGCCCGGCTTGATTTCAGCCCCGGCCAGGTGCTGGGCAATCACCGGGCTGTCGGACGGCTCCACCGCAACTGATTGAATCTGCCTGCCGCGGGTCTTTTTGAGGTAGCGCGAGATGCCGGTGATGGTGCCGCCGGTGCCGACTCCGGAGACCAGGATATCGATATTCCCCTCGGTGTCGTCCCAGATCTCGGGGCCGGTGGTCTGCTCGTGGATCGCCGGGTTCGCCGGATTTTTGAACTGGTGGAGTATCACGAAATGATCGGGATCGGCGGCCGCCATCTCTTCGGCGAGCGCGATGGCCCCCGCCATCCCTTTTTCTCCGGGGGTGAGAATCAGGTTGGCCCCGAAGGCCTTGAGCACCTTGCGGCGCTCGAGGCTCATCGTTTCCGGCATGGTCAGGGTAATGGGAATTCCTCGGGCGGCCGCGACGAAGGCCAAGGCGATGCCGGTATTGCCGCTGGTCGGCTCGATGATTTCCTTCCCAGGCACGAGCAGCCCTTTTTTTTCGGCGTCCCAGACCATCGATGCGCCGATGCGGCACTTGACCGAATAGGCCGGGTTGCGTCCTTCGATTTTGGCGAGGACGGTGGCTGCGCCCTTGGGGACGATGCGGTTGAGGCGGACCAGCGGCGTGCGGCCGATCGCAAGGGAGTTGTCGGTAAAGATGCGACTCATAACTGCCTCCTTCAGGATTCCGGGGTTATCTCTTCCAAACTGAAATTCTATACCAGGTCAGAGCCCATTTCGTGCAGGTCGATCATTTTTTCTATCCGAGATCGGCCACCGCCTGGATCAACTGGTCGAGGTCCAGTTCTTCGCCGACCGGTGTGCCAAGTGCATCGCCGGTTCGGCGCAGCAGGGCGAAGCGGGGCTGGCGCTGCCCGTCGTCGTCCTTGACCAGCCCGGTCACCAGAATGCCGGCCTCGGCCAGCTGTACCTGGGCGCAGGAGTTGGGGCATCCGGAGATGGCCCAGCCAAGGTTCTTCGCTTTTTTGCCGAGGGCGCCGAGCAGCTGGCGGGCGATGTCGCGGGTCGGGGCCAGTCCCATTTTGCAGTGGTGGCTTCCCGGACAGATGCGGAACGAGGCGGACGTGGAGTCCAGTTCCGGAGTCAGCTCGTTTTGGGCCAACGCCTGTTGCAGCTCCGCGCGTACCTGCTCGCTCTCGGGGATAAAGGCGATGTTCTGGTCGGCGGTGAGCGCGAGAAAGCCGTCGCCGCTGCTCTGGGCGATCTGCGCCAGCCGGCGGAAGGTTGGGGCCGGAATCTCGCCGGCAAAGACCGGGAACTCCAGCGGCGTCGCGGATGCGGCCGAGGGGGTGAGGTTCTGCTCGAGCAGCCGGAAGGGGAAGGCCTCCGGGGCACCGGCCCGCTCATCCTCGATCAGCTCGCGCAGGCGCTTCTCGCCGACCGTGTTGGCCAGAAACTTGAGCCGCTTCGGCGGCGGGGTGTGCTTGCGGTAGGTGCGGACGATCGCCTCGATGAGCGGGATGATGCTCTCTTCGGCGACCTTTTTCTGGTACAGGAACCCGGCCTGCGGCAGGCGGCCGAGACCGCCGGCGATCCACACATCGTAGTGGTTGACGTCCCCTTCTGTGCCGACATAGACCAGGCCGACGTCCTGAATCAGGTGGCGGGCTCCCTGGTAGCCTGAATCGACGGCCACCTTGAACTTTTTCGGCAGGCCCTCGAAGTGGGGGTTGCCGGCAAAGTGGCGGTGCAGCCGGCGGGCCAGCGCCTGGGTGATGTCGAAGTTGGCGGCGAGGGTGGTGCTGCAGGAGATGCCGCGCACCGCACCGCCGCAGGCGCCGCGGGAGGTGAGGCCGACCGAGGCGAGCATGCGCGAGACCTGGGGCAGGTTTTCGTGCCTGAGCCAGTGCATTTCGATGCTGCCGCGGGTGGTCAGGTGCAGGCTGCCGTTGGAAAAGGCCTCGGAAATGTCGCAGATTTTCTGCCCCTGCTCGGCCGAGAGGACCCCGGCGGGAATCTTCACCCGCAGCATCAGGTCGCCTTCGTTGTTCTGTTGGTAGATGCCGTCAAGGCGCAGCTTCGAGTAGTCGATGTCCATTTTAAAACCCTCTGAAAGTCAGTGATCGGTGATGGGTGATGAGTGATCAGTAAAAAAGCTTAAACCATTGACGGGCAAATGACCAGTGGCGGGGTTCCAAGTTCGAGGTTCTGAGTTCGAAAACCCAGAACGGAACCTCGTAGGCCGCGTCGATGTGGGTGTAGTCCTTGAGCACTCCGGCGCTGTCTTTTTGGTAATAGCCGGTTTCGTCGCGCTGCTGGCAGATCTCGCGCGGGGTGTCGACGAAAATTTCGATAAACTCCCCTGCCTCCAGGCTCTCGCGGGCCACCCGGCGCTCACTGCGGAACGGCGAGATCACCGAGGCGAGCACGATGGTGCCGGAGTCGACAAAGAGTTTGCCCACTTCGGCGACCCGGCGGATGTGCTCGACCTGGTCGGCATCGGAGTCAGCGAGGTCGCGGTTGAGTCCCTGGCGCAGGTTGTCCCCGTCGAGCAGGTAGGTGTGGCGGCCGTGGGAGTGGAGTTTTTTCTGCACCAGGTTGGCGATGGTCGACTTGCCGGCGCCGGGCAGTCCGGTAAACCACAGCAGCCGGGGCATCTGCCCCTTGAGCTCGGCATGGGCCTTCTTGTCGATGTCGATCGCCTGCCAGTGGTTGCCGGTGGCGCGCTGCAGCGGGGCATCGATCATGCCGGCGCCGACGGTGGCGTTGGTGTAGCGGTCGATGATGATGAAGTTGCCGGTGCCGCGGTTCTCCCGGTAGGGGTCGAAGGGGATCGGTTTGGTGGCGCTGATGTGGCAGACGCCGACCTCGTTGAGCTCGAGGGTCTTGCCCGGCTCCTGCTGCAGGGTATTGACGTTGACCTTGAACTTGACTTCGCTGATCTGCGCCGGGGCGGTGGTGGAGCCGGCCTTGATCAGGTAGCTGCGCCCGGGCAGCAGAGGGTCTTCGTGCATCCAGACCACCCGGGCCTCGAAGCGGTCGGCCTGGTGCGGGCGCTGCTGTGCCGGGGCGAGCAGGTCGCCGCGGCTGATGTCGATCTCATCGGCCAGGGTCAGGGTGACCGCCTGGCCGGCGACGGCTTCGGGCAGGTCGCCGTCCATGGTGACGATGCGCTCGACGCGGCTGGTCTGCCCCGAGGAGGTGACCGCCACCGGGTCTCCGGGGCGGATCACCCCCGAGGCGATGGTGCCGCAGAAACCGCGGAAGTCGAGGTTGGGGCGGTTGACCCACTGAACCCGCATGCGGAACGGCTTGGCTGCGGTGTCGTCGGCGATCTGCACCGTTTCGAGATGCTCCATCAGGGTCGGGCCCTTGTACCAGGGTGTCCGGTCGCTGAGGGCCAGGATATTGTCCCCCTCGAGGGCGGAGATCGGAATGGCGGTAATGTCCTCGAAGCCGAGACCCGCGGCAAACTCCTGGTATTCCTCGAGGATGGCGTCGAAGCGCTGTTGGTCGTAGTCGACCAGGTCCATCTTGTTGATGGCCAGCACCACGTTGCGGATGCCGACCAGGGAAACCAGGTAGCTGTGTCGTTTGGTCTGGGTCAGCACCCCCTTGCGGGCATCGATGAGAATAACCGCGACCTGGGCGGTGGAGGCGCCGGTGACCATGTTGCGGGTGTACTGTTCGTGTCCCGGGGTGTCGGCGACGATGAACTTGCGCTTGTCGGTGGAGAAGAAGCGGTAGGCCACGTCGATGGTGATCCCCTGCTCGCGCTCGGCCTGCAGACCGTCGAGCAGCAGGGCATAGTCGATGTTCTCCCCCTGGGTGCCGACCCTCTTGCTGTCAGCTTCGAGGGCGGCCAACTGGTCTTCAAAGACCATCTTCGAATCCCAGAGCAGGCGGCCGATCAGGGTGCTCTTGCCGTCATCGACGCTGCCGCAGGTGATAAAACGCAGCATCCCCTTTTCTTCCTGGGTCTTGAGGTAAGTGAGGATGTCCTCGGCGATCAGATCGGATTGGTGGGCCATATCTAAAAATCCTTAAGTTCGGAGTTCTACGTTCGACGTTCGGAGTTCCAAGCTCGACGTTTGTTGTTCCGGGTTCTAACTTGGAACCTGGAACCTCGAACCTGGAACTGTTTAAAAGTACCCTTCCTGCTTCTTCTTCTCCATGGAGCCGGCCGAGTCGTGGTCGATGGCGCGGCCCTGGCGTTCGGAGGATCGGGTCAGGAGCATCTCCTGGATGATCTCCGGCAGGGTGTCGGCGGTCGACTCGACGGCGCCGGTCAGGGGGTAGCAGCCCAGGGTGCGGAAGCGCACCGATTTCATTCGATCTTCTCGCCGGGGCGCAGCTGCAGGCGGTCGTCGTCGACCATGATCAGCATCCCGTCGCGCTCGACCACCGGCCGCTCCTTGGCGTAGTAGAGGGGGACGATGGGGATCTGCTCCAGGTAGATGTACTGCCATACGTCGAGCTCGGTCCAGTTGGAGATCGGAAAGGCCCGGATGCTCTCGCCCGGCTGCACCTTGGCGTTGTAGATGTTCCACAGTTCGGGACGCTGGCTCTTGGGGTCCCAGCGGTGGTTTTCGCTGCGGAACGAGAAGATCCGCTCCTTGGCCCGCGACTTCTCCTCGTCGCGGCGGGCTCCGCCGAAGGCGGCGTCGAACTTGTACTTGTTCAGAGCCTGCTTGAGCCCCTCGGTCTTCATCACGTCGGTGTAGAGGGCCGAGCCGTGGGTGAAGGGACTGACCCCCTGGCGGGCCCCTTCTTCGTTGGTGTGGATCAGCAGGTCGAAACCGCACTCGGCTGCCATTTTGTCGCGGAACTCGATCATCTCCCGAAACTTCCAGGTGGTGTCGACGTGCATCAGCGGAAACGGGGGCCGGGCGGGATAGAAGGCCTTGCGGGCCAGGTGAAGCATGACCGCCGAGTCCTTGCCGACCGAATAGAGCATGACCGGGTTTTCAAACTCGGCCGCGACCTCGCGGATAATGTGAATGCTTTCGGCCTCAAGCTGGCGCAAGTGAGTCAGTTGTTTACTCATTGGATTTGGTCCTTTTGGATTGAGATAAATTTACCCAGTCAGTTCCAAGTGGTTTGATTTCGTTCTGAGGCCAAGGCGGCAAGGAGTGCCCACCGCAGGCGTAGCGGAGCTACGTCGAGGATGGGAACGACGCAGCCAACGCCGGAATCAGGGCGAAGGCAAGCCGCCTAGCGCCGATGCAGGCCGCATTCCTTATGCTCCGGATTCTCCCACCACCAGCGGCCGGCCCGGGGGTGCTCGCCGGGCTCAACGGCCCGGGTGCAGGGGGCGCAGCCGATGGAGGGATAGCCCTGTTTGTGCAGGCGGTTGACGGGCAGGCGTTTTTCGTTGGCGTAGTCCCACACCTGCTGTTCGGTCCATTCGAGCAGGGGGTTGATCTTGACGATGCCGCCGTTGGCCTGGTCGTTTTCGATCTCCTGCAGGTCGCTGCGGGTCACGCTCTGCTCGCGACGCAGGCCGGTAATCCATCCCGAAAGGCCGGAAAGGGCGCGCTGCAGCGGCTCGACCTTGCGGATGCGGCAGCACTCGTGGCGATTTTCCAGGCTCTCGCGGAAGGAGAAGAGCCCCTTGGCCCGCTCCAGCTTTTCCACCGCTTCGCGCTCGGGAAAGTACCAGTCGATTTCGATGCCGTAGCGCATGGTGATGTTTTCGGCCACCTCGTAGGTTTCTTCGTTAAGCCGCCCGGTGTCGATGGCAAAAATCCGGGTTTGCGGAGCCGTCTCGCGCAGCAGGTCGATGATGACGACATCTTCGACACTGAAGGAACAGGCCAGGGAGACCGGTCCCGCGGCGGCTTCGATTCCGCACTCGAGAATGGTGTGGGGATCGCTGAAAGAAGAGACTGTGCTGGCTTGAGATGGGGTCATTCCGTCCTCCCGGGGGTCAGATAATATATTCGGGCTGCTTTTCGTCGCGGCCGTAAGGAATGCGGTTCCACAGACGCTCATGTCCGAAGTAAACAAGGAACTTAATTGTCGTATCGGCCAGGCCCACCTTGGCGGCGAAGTCCATTTTCCCGGTCAGGTAATAGACGATGACCGAGGTAATGACCGTTGCCAGGATGCGCCATGAAAGGGCTTTGACGATGCTGCGCTGGGTCGATTCCATGTTGTTCCCACCTCTGTGTGTGTCTGCCGCGGAGTAAAGTTTACTTGGCTGGTGTAGTTTTCCTGTTCGACGTACCCTAGTTTATTGCGGGTCGATGTGTCAAGAAAAAAAATAAAAACGAAAAAGATTGTTGAGTCGAATGGTGTGGTTTGCGCGGTGGCTGTTGTTGCTGGGCGGGGGCTTGATCGTTTGTTGGGCAGGTGTGTTCAAAAAGCAGGCACCTTGCAGGGCTCGAAACGGAGTGAATGTTTGTAAGTGGCTGAAAAAACGTTTTCCAAGGATGTGGCATGGTTGTTGAGAGGAAACCGCCTGGTCGAAGCAGCGCCGCTTCGCAACTAAGGACGAGGAGGTCTAAGGATGGAATCGATGGTGGTATCTCTGCGTAACGGCAGCGATGTTCTTTTTCTGATGCTGGGGGCGGTCATGGTTTTCGCCATGCACGCCGGTTTTGCCTTTCTTGAGGTGGGGACGGTTCGCAAAAAGAGCCAGGTCAACGCCTTTGTAAAAATAATCTCCGACTGGTCGGTTTCGACCGTTCTCTATTTTCTGATCGGCTACCCGATTGCCTACGGCATCGACTTTATCCAACCGGCCGGCGCCCTGCTTGGCGACAACCAGGGGCTCGAACTGGTCCGGTTCTTCTTTCTGCTCTGCTTCGCGGCCTGTATCCCGGCCATCATTTCCGGCGGCATTGCCGAGCGCGCCAAATTCTGGCCCCAGGTTCTGGCAGGGGCTGTCTTTGTCGGGGTGGCCTACCCGTTTTTCGAATCGCTGATCTGGGGGCAGAACAGCGCCATCGTGCAGGGCTGGCTCGAGAGCACCTTCGGTGCCCCGTTTCATGATTTTGCCGGCAGCGTCGTTGTCCATTCGATCGGCGGCTGGCTGGCCCTGCCGGCGGTGCTCGTTCTCGGCCCGCGGATGGGCCGGTTCGTTCGCGGCAAGAGCCATCCGATCCCGGTCAGCAATATCCCGTTTCTGGCTCTTGGCAGCTGGATTCTGGCCATCGGCTGGTTCGGCTTCAACGTGATGAGCGCCCAGAGCGTCGAAGGGATCAGCGGCCTGGTGGCGGTCAATTCCCTGATGGCGATGGTCGGCGGGGTTCTGTTCGCCCTGGTGGCGGGTAAGAATGACCCCGGCTTCGTTCACAACGGCGCCCTGGCCGGGCTGATCGCGATCTGTGCCGGCTCCGACATCGTCCACCCCCTGGCCGCCTTTGTGCTGGGCGGCATCGGTGCGCTGATCTTTGTCTACGGCTTTCAGTGGGAGCAGGAAAAGCTGAAGATCGACGATGTGCTCGGCGTATGGCCGCTGCATGGCATCGTCGGCACCTGGGGGGGGATCTCCGCGGGGATTTTCGGCCTGCCGCTTTTCGGCGGCATGGGCGGGGTCAGCTTTCTCTCTCAGGTGACCGGCAGCCTGCTGGCGGTCGCCTATGCCCTGGTAGTCAGTGGGGTCGTTTATGTGCTGATCCGCAGCGTTTTCGGCTATCGCATGGGCGACGAAGAAGAGTTCGCCGGGCCGGACCTTTCGATTCACCACATTGACGCCTATCCCGAAGACAACGTGAAGTGATTCGTTTCTGAGCCTTTCCCGCTTGGATACTGTATCCGTTTCTGCCTTGAAAACGCCTTGTTTTCAAGGCAGAAATTAATTTCCTCCAGTGGTTTGACTCACCCATGAGGGGGGGGTATAATCAAGTTGATAGAAGAAACCAAGGGTTTCACGGGGGGCTAGACGTAGCCTCCTCATTTGCCCTGGACGACTTACCCTCCTGGTCTCCAGGGTTTTTTTTGTCTGAACCGAAAAAAAGCCGCCGCATCCTTTGGGGATGGGGCGGCTTTTGCGATTCAGTGCTGTGGCAGCGGGGCGGCTATTTGGTCAGGCTGGCGAGGTTTTCCTCTTCCTTGCTGGCGAGTTGGGCAAAATTGTGTTTATCCAGAACCGCCATCATCTCCTCCCGGACTTCGTGCCAGGCCCCGTGGACCGGGCAGAAGCTGTCCCGCTCGCAGGCCCCGTCGGCGGTCAGGCATTCATTGAGGTAGAGGGGGCCTTCCTCGGCCTTTACCACATCGAGCAGGGTGATCTCCTGCGGCGCCTTGCGCAGAAAAAAACCTCCGCCTACGCCCCTTTGCGAACCGACGATTCCCTCTTTGATGAGGGGTTGGAGGATTTTGGTCAGAAAGGCCGGGGTGATGTTCTGGTGGTGGCAGATGTCTTTTTTATAGACGATCTCGCCCTGCGGCTGTTTGGCCAGGTAGAGGATGGCGCGGATGGCATATTCTGTAGCACGTGTAATGATCAAGCTGTTTCTCCTATTCCTAACCGTTCGAGTTACAGATACCTGTCATGAGGCGGTTTGTCAACGGAAAAGGCGTTTACGGGCCAGCCCTTGGGGTGTCTCTTGACAGATTGCCGTGGGAGATGCAGAATCGGCAGGCACCAGTCAAGGTGCCTGCCAGGGTGGTTTTCTTTTCATGTCTGAACCTGTCTCATCACATCTCGTTGTCGGCCGCTTTGCACCGAGTCCGACCGGGCCGCTTCACTTCGGTTCCCTGTTGACGGCCGTCGCCAGCTACTGTCTGGCGCGCCAGGCCGGCGGCAGATGGCTGCTGCGCATCGAGGATCTCGATCTGCCGCGGGTGGTTCCGGGGGAGGCGGATTCGATTATGCGTACCCTGGAAAGTCTGGCCCTCGAATGGGACGGCGAGGTGCTCTGGCAGAGCCGCCGGCGCCCGAGGTACGATGAGGTGCTCGAGGAATTGCGCCGTCAGGGGCATGTGTTCGCCTGCGGCTGTTCGCGCAAGGAGGTACTCGCCAGTGCGCCCCATGTGGGGGAAGAGGGGCCGGTTTATCCGGGGATCTGCCGAGAAGGCCTTGCCGAGGGGCGCCGTCCGCGGGCGGTGCGGCTGCGGGTGCCGCAGCGTCAGGTCTGTTTTACCGATGCGGTGCGGGGGGATGTGGGGCAGTACCTTGCCACCGAGGTCGGGGATTTTGTGCTGCGCCGGGCCGACGGCCTCTTCGCCTATCAGCTGGCCGTGGTGGTCGATGATGCCGACAGCGGCGTGACCCAGGTGGTTCGCGGCAGCGACCTGATTTCATCGACCCCGCGTCAGATCTACCTGCAGAGCTGCCTCGGCTATCCTCATCCCCGTTATGTACATCTGCCCCTCGCCCTGGCCCCCGGCGGGGAAAAAATCAGCAAGCGCCATGGCGCGGTGGCGGTCGGTGCTGCGCCTGGAGGAGGCGAGCCGGTCTGGCGATCGCTGCGCTTTCTTGGCCAGGAGGTTCCCGAGTCGATGCGCGGGGCGGCTGCCCGAGAGGTTCTGGCCTGGGGCGTTGAGTTTTTCGATATTCTCCGGGTGCCGCGAAGCTCGCGTGTCCCCGAAGAGCGCTGAGGGGACCGTTTTGCGCAACCGCAAATGGCTTATCTTCTCGGTTCTCACCGGGATGTATATCATTGCCTACTTCTACCGGGTCTCCGCGGCGGTCATCGCCGGGGACCTGGTCACCGATCTCTCCATAACGCCGCAGGAACTCGGCGATATCGCTTCGGTGCTTTTTTACGCCTTCGCCTTTGCCCAGCTCCCCCTCGGGCCGGTGCTCGACCGCTTTGGGGCGCGGTGGACGGTTTTTGTCCTCGGCCTGGTGACTGCGGTCGGGGCCCTGGTCTTTGCCCGGGCCGACGGCTATGCCGGGGCGCTGGTCGGCCGCTCGCTGATCGGTCTCGGGACGGCCTGCGTATTGATGGGGTCTCTCAAGGTCTATACCGCCTGGTTTGAGCCCCGCCAGTTCGCCACTCTTTCGGGACTGCAGGTGGCCCTCGGCAATACCGGCAATCTGCTGGCCACCGCTCCGCTGGCCTGGGCGGCGGTGATGGTCGGCTGGCGCCAGGTCTTTTTGGCAGCGGCCCTCCTGAGCGCCCTGGTCGCCCTTGTGGTGCTGGTCGTGGTCAGGGATGCCCCGGGCGAGGCGCAGAGGACCGTTCGTCCCCCGCTGCTGGCCGGGTGGGGCGCGCTGGCGCGCTCCCGTTCCTTCTGGGGGCTGTGCCTGCTGGCTTTTTTCTGGTACGGAAGCTACATGGCGGTGCAGGGTGTGTGGGGGGCTCCCTACCTGATGGAGGTGCTGGGCTATCGCCGGGAGGCGGCGGCCAACCTGCTGCTGCTGACGGCCATCGGCTTTATTGTCGGCTGTCCGCTGGCCGGAAGCCTCTCCGACCGTATTTTAGGTTCGCGTAAAAAGGTAATCGCCGCCGGCCAGCTCGGGCTCCTTGCCTGCATGTCCCTCTTTCTCGGTCCGATGCAGTGGCTTCCTGGGTGGTTTCTGCCGGTGGTCTTCCTCTTTTTCGGGGTGTGCGTTTCGACCGGCCCGGTCCTCTATGCCCAGGTCAAGGAGCTCTTTCCCGCTTCGCTCTCGGCGACGGCGCTGACCTCAATCAACTTTTTTGTGGTCATCGGTGCGGCCCTGACCCAGCAGGTGATGGGACACGTGATGGGGGGGCAGGTCGCCGAGATCGGTGTTTCGCCGGCCGAGGCCTATCGTCACGCTTTTCTCTTTCCTGCGGGCGGCCTGGGGGTGGCCTGGCTGATCTATTTGTTTTGCCGGGATACCCATTCACGGCAATCTGGGGTAGAGTCTTAGGCTCTTAGAACTTTCATTTCGGGAGGTTTTTTCATGCAGCGGTTTATGGTGTTTTTGCTGGTCCTGGTCCTGTCCGGATGCGGTGGTGGTTCGTTTGCCGTTTCGAAAACCGATTATCGGCAGCAGGTGAGAATTCTGGGGGTGGTCCCCCTGCTGCTCGACGATCAGTCGGTGATCAGGCATCCCCGCCGCACCGAGGTGGCCGATCTGCTGTACCGCAGCAACGCGGCGAACCAGGGGCTTCTGCCCGATATGCTGGCGGAAACCAAGGGGTACTTCGACGTGCGGTTTATCGCCGGCGATGCGACAAGGCTTTTTGACCGACTGGTTGTCGGACGGGGCCCGGCCGAGGGGGGAGGGGGGTACCGGTTCGATGCTGCCGAGGTAAAGCGTGTGGCCGAGCAGGCGGTGGTCGATGCCGTTCTGGTCGTTATCTTTCATGGCCAGGACCTGCAGGGCCGTCGCTGGGACCGCACCCGCCTCACCTACCTGGAGGCCGAATACAACACCATCGCCGCAAGCGCCTCGGTGGTGGCCCCCTCGGGGCAGGTCCTGTGGGAGAGCGAGGCCGGGGGGACGGAGTTTCTCCCCCTGCAGTATCCGGACTTTGATGAGGCCTTTTACAACAAGACCGACACGGTGCGAATTCACTTTGTTACCGTTCCGGGACTTGAGAGGGCCCTTGCTGAAACGAATGGCGGCCTCTTGAACAGTTCGACCTGGCCGCGTCTTTACCGTGACTATTTCAAGGATCTGGTCTCCGCGCTCAGTCCAGGCCTTCTCAACCCTTTCAAAAGGCTTGGGGGGTAGCTCCTGGTGTTGCGATGCGGGAAAAACATGGTATTTTCTTCAAGAAGGTTTAAATATGGGATTGACAGGAGTGCGTAAAGATTGTACATAAGACTCGCTACGGAGCCTTTTTGCTTCCTTTATATGGCCTCCTGTCACCATCCGGAAAGCTCATTCCTTTAAATATACCCAAGAGATTCATTCAAAAAAACAGCATTTTCGATTCAGGCCGAATCGCTGCAGGGCCCTGGCCTTGAAGTCATATGCCGTATCCCGATAAAAGGAAAACCCTGCCGCTCCCCTTAATGTATTTAGCCGTTTACCATTTAACTCAATAGAAAAGTACGATCCGTTGTGCCCGCCTGAGCGAAGCGGCCGGCAAGCTGTCCCGTCAGGGACGCCTGTTGTCCTGGATGCGTTACAGGCCGGAACAGCCGAGGAGACCCAATGAACCTGAAGGAACTGAAAGAGAAGAAGGCAACCGAACTGTCCTCCATTGCCAAGGAGTTGAAGCTTGAGGGTGCCTCGGGCATGCGCAAGCAGGACATTATTTTTGCCATCCTCAACGCGACGGCAGAAAAGAAGGAGGCCATCTTCGGTGAGGGGGTTCTGGAGATCCTGCCTGACGGTTTCGGCTTTCTCCGCGCTCCGGATGCCAACTATCTTCCAGGTCCTGATGATATCTACGTTTCGCCTTCGCAGATCAGGCGCTTCAATCTGCGCACCGGGGATACCGTCTCGGGCCAGATTCGTCCTCCCAAAGAGGGCGAGCGCTACTTCGCCCTGCTGAAGGTCTCCGAGGTCAATTTTGAAAACCCGGCGGTCGCCCGCGACAAGACGCTGTTCGACAACCTGACCCCGCTTTACCCGGAAGAGCGGATTACCCTCGAGACCGCTCCTGACAACCTGCCGATGCGGGTGGTCGATCTCGCCGCCCCGATCGGCAAGGGCCAGCGTGGACTGATTGTCGCCCCTCCGCGGACCGGCAAGACGATGCTGCTGCAGAACATTGCCAACAGCATCACCACCAACCACCCCGAGGTCTACCTCATCGTTCTGCTCATCGACGAGCGTCCCGAGGAAGTAACCGACATGCAGCGCAGCGTCAACGGCGAGGTGATCTCCTCGACCTTCGACGAGCCGGCGACCCGCCACGTGCAGGTGGCCGAAATGGTCATCGAGAAGGCCAAGCGACTGGTCGAGCACAAGCGCGACGTGGTGATTCTGCTCGACTCCATCACCCGCCTCGCCCGCGCCTATAATACCGTGGTCCCCCCCTCGGGGAAGATTCTCTCCGGCGGGGTCGACTCCAACGCCCTGCACAAACCGAAGCGCTTCTTCGGCGCCGCCCGCAACATCGAGGAGGGGGGGAGCCTGACCATCATCGCGACCGCGCTGGTCGATACCGGCAGCAAGATGGACGAGGTCATCTTCGAGGAGTTCAAGGGGACAGGTAACATGGAACTGCATCTCGATCGCCGTCTGGTCGACAAGCGAACCTTCCCGGCCATCGACGTCAACAAGTCGGGGACCCGCCGCGAGGAGCTGCTGACCGATCCCACCACCCTGCAGCGCAGCTGGCTGCTGCGCAAGGTTCTCTCGAGCATGAACGTCGTCGATACCATGGACTTTTTGCTCGATAAGCTCGGTGAGACCAAGTCCAACCAGGAATTCCTCGACTCGATGAACCGTTAGTGTCCCGTGGGGCACAGAAAAGTCTTGCAACTTTAGCGCTGAAGTGCTAATGATCTCTTTTGTCCTTCGGGGCACAAATCAATACGACCTGTACCCGCCAGGTCTCAAGGAGAGTCTCACATGAAAGAAGGTCTTCACCCTGCTTACGCGGCAGTGACTGTCAAGTGCCACTGCGGCAACACCTTTGAAACCCGTTCGACCAAGTCGGATGGTGAAATCACTACGGAAATCTGCTCTGACTGCCATCCTTTCTACACTGGCAAGCAGAAGCTGATCGACACCGCCGGCCGCATTGAGCGTTTCCGCAAGAAGTACGGCAAGTAAGCTCCGGAGGCGGCTTTCGGGCCGCCTCTTTTTTTTTCCGCGAGCGCGGGCAATTGCCCCTCCGTTTTTCAACTTTTCTGCCTGTACAAAGGGGTGCGACGGTAGTAGATGGCTATTCAAGTCCAACTGTTGATGCATACCCCGGAGCCTGAAAAGGTGGCCGCCGCCGCCGCCCGGCTCTGCTATTCCGCCTCTTCCATCGACCGACTTCTGGATCTGGGCGTTGAGCAGAGGGACGCCCTTCTGGCCAAGATCCTCTCGCTGGGCCATTACTCGGTTCTGGAACACGTCTCTTTTACTTTCGGCATCGAGGGGATCAGCCGTGCCTGCTCCCACCAGCTGGTTCGCCACCGCCTGGCCTCCTATTCCCAGCAGAGCCAGCGCTACGTCTCCCACGAGAAGCGCTTTGACGCGGTGATCCCTGCGACCATCGCCGAGAAACCCGAACTGCTCGAACGTTACCAGACCTTGCTCGAGGAGAGCCACCAGGTGTACCGCGAGCTTCTCGAGGCCGGGATTCCCGCCGAGGATGCCCGTTTCGTTCTGCCCAACGCCGCCGAGACCAAGCTGGTGATGACCATGAACGCCCGGGAGCTGCTGCACTTTTTCGAGCTGCGCTGCTGCCGTCGCGCCCAGTGGGAAATCCGTGCCATGGCCACCGAAATGCTGCGGTTGTGCCGCCAGGCCGCGCCGGTCATCTTTGCCCAGGGGGGACCCGGCTGCCTCAACGGAACCTGTCCCGAAGGGCCCATGACCTGCGGCGCCATCCAGGATGTCCGCCGGGAATTTTCCGAGCTGGAATAGGGAAGCTGTCAGCGCTCAGCTATCAGCTGTCAGCTGTCAGCTTGAGAGCAAAAGCCCTCAGGGCAGGTTCTTTAAAGATTGGAGTGGCGGAGTCTCTGGGGCTGGCACAAGAGTTAGGTTCTTAGGGAAAATTTTTGGCTGACAGCTGACAGCTGACAGCTTAAAGGCTAAAAACAATTATGTTCACCAAACTCGAAGAAGTCGTCGACCGTTTTCGCGAAATCGAGGGGCTGATGTCCGATCCCTCGGTGATTTCCGACCAGTCCAGGTTTCGCGGCCTGACCAAGGAGCACGCCGAACTGTCCGGGGTGGTCGAAACCTATGCCCAGTACCGCAAGGTCATCGATGAAATCGAGGGCAACCGTGAACTTCTCAGGGACAGCGACGAGGAACTCAAGGCGATGGCCAAGGCCGAGCTGCCCGAGCTGGAGGCCGAAAAGGAGCGCCTGACCGAGCAGCTCAAGGTACTCCTTCTGCCCAAAGACCCCAACGACGACAAGAACATCATTCTCGAGATCCGGGCCGGAACCGGCGGCGATGAGGCGGCCCTCTTTTCGGGGGACCTGTTCCGCATGTATTCGCGCTATGCCGAAAGCCGGCGTTGGAAGGTCGAGGTCATGAGCATCGCCGAGTCGGAGGCGGGGGGCTTCAAGGAAGTGATCGCCATGGTCAGCGGCGACCGGGTCTATTCGAGGCTCAAATTCGAAAGCGGTACCCACCGGGTACAGCGGGTTCCCGAAACCGAGGCCCAGGGGCGTATTCACACCTCGGCCTGCACCGTGGCGGTTCTCCCCGAGGCCGAAGACGTCGACCTCGACATCGATCCCAGCGATCTGCGCATCGACGTCTACCGGGCCTCCGGCGCCGGCGGGCAGCATGTCAACAAGACCGAGTCGGCGGTACGCATCACCCACATCCCGACCAATGTGGTGGTTGCCTGCCAGGATGAGAAATCCCAGCACAAGAACAAGGCCAAGGCGATGAAGGTTCTCAAGTCGCGTATTCTCGACGCCATGATGGCCGAGCAGCATGCGCTGATGGCCGCCGACCGCAAAAGCCAGGTCGGCAGCGGCGACCGCAGCGAACGGATCCGCACCTAC
>CALZIC010000077.1 GCA_945787285.1 uncultured Desulfuromonadales bacterium | reverse complement strand
ACCGCGGCGAGGTTTCCCCGGGCCACGCGGGTGGCCACCTTGCGGGCGATGCGCCCGAGCACCCGCTCCAGTTCGCGCACCCCGGCCTCGCGGGTATAGCGGCGGATGATGTAGGCGAGGGTTTCATCGGGGATCACCAGCTGCTCCGCAGCCAGCCCGGCCTGCCCTATCTGGCGGGGGAGCAGGTAGCGCACGGCGATTTCCCGCTTTTCCTCGTCGCTGTAACCGGGCAGACGCAGTACCTCCATGCGGTCGAGCAGGGGGCTGGGGATGCTGTCGGTGGTGTTGGCCGTGGTGATGAAAAATACTTGGGAGAGGTCGAAGGGCAGATCGAGGTAATTGTCGTGAAACTCGAAGTTCTGGGCGGGGTCGAGAATTTCCATCAGCGCCGCGGCCGGATCCCCGTGAAAACCTTCCCGTCCCAGCTTGTCGATCTCGTCCAGCATCAGCAGCGGGTTTTTCACTCCGGCCCGCCGGATCGCCTGGATGATCCGGCCCGGCATGGCACCGATGTAGGTGCGGCGGTGACCGCGCAGCTCCGACTCATCGTGCAGGCCGCCAAGGCTCATGCGTTCGAACTTGCGCCCCATGGCCCGGGCGATCGACTGGCCGACCGAGGTCTTGCCCACCCCCGGCGCCCCGACGAAACAGAGGATCGGCCCCTTGGCCTCTGGATTGAGCTTCATCACCGCCAGGTGCTCGATGATGCGCTGCTTGACATCCTTGAGGTTAAAATGATCCTCGTCGAGCACCTGCTGGGCCCGGTCGAGATCCAGAATGTCCTCCGACGGCCGGTTCCATGGCAGATCGACCGCCAGCTCGATATAGGTGCGAGTCACTTGGTAGTCAGGTGATGCTGGGTTCATGCGTTCAAGGCGATTCAGCTCCTTCTCTACCTCCATCGATGCCTTCTCCGGCAGATCGGCCCCTTCGAGCCGCTTTCTGAGTTCGGCAATCTCGGCTTGCTCCGGGCGGGATTCCCCCAGTTCCTCCTGGATCTGTTTCATCTGCTGGCGCAACAGGAATTCCCGCTGTGTCCGGCTCAATTCCGATTGAGCCTTGTCGGCGATGCGGTTGCGCAACTCCAGGACTTCAGTTTCGTAGCTGAGATATTTATGCATCAGCTCGAACACTTCGCGCCGAGTCTCGGCCGACAGCAGGGCGATTTCCTTGTCGATGTCGAGGGAGAGAAGGGAGGCCAGCATATAGACCTGCTGCAGAGGATCGTCCATTTTGGACAGGACGAAGTTGAGATTCGCCTTCATCTGGGGCTGCACCAGGCTCACCATTTTTCCGGCCAGGTCGAGCACCGCCCGGTGCATCGCTTCGGTCTCCACGCCGTTTCGGGTCAGCTCGGGCAGGGGATGCACCCGGACATGAATGTAGGGGCGTTCCATGGTCACCCCGACCCTTTCAACCCGCTGAATTCCCTGCAGAACGATATTCAGGTTGTTTTCGATGGTGACCGTTTTCTTGATCACCGCCATGGTCCCCACCGAATAGAGATCAGAACCCATGGGGTTTTCGTCGCTGAAGTCTTTCTGGGCAAAGACGGCGATTAGCTTGTCTTCGCTGAGCAGAGCCGCCTCAACGGCCTTCACCGAAAAGGGCTGCTTGATACCCAGCGGCATGGTCATTTCGGGAAAGAGAACCGCATTCTTGATCGGCAGCGCCGGAAGGGTGATCAGGTCCGCTTGTTTCATTGCAGTCCCCTCTTAGTTGTAAGTGACAGGTTCTGAATCTTTCCCCTTACATTGTACCTCACGGCAGCGGCCGAAGCTTTTCCAAGGGGGGCTGGCTCCATTTCTAAAGTCGATTACCCGGCGGATGACCGCTATTTGACTTGGCTAATATTCGCGATATAGGTGACGTAGGAGAGTGTCTTTTCCTTCCAAGAAAAAAGGTAGATAGTCATGCCGAAGATAGAGCGCAGGGACCTGGTCCCCGAGGAGCCGAGACGATTTATGGCTCCGCTGGAGGAGATGGAGCGGTGGTTCGATGACTTTTTTCGCAGACCACGTTTCGGCCCGCCGTGGTTTCCGCAGCTTCGCGGCCATGAAGAAGTGGAAGTCACCCCCTTCGTGGACATGTACGAGGAGGGCAACGATGTGGTGATCAAGGCCGAGATCCCGGGCATGAACAAGGAGAATCTCGATGTGACCTTGGACGAGGACACTATCACCATCAGCGGCGAGAAAAAGGCCGAGGAGAAGGTGGAGCGAAAGGATTTTTACCGCCTCGAACGCTCCTTCGGGTCGTTCCGGCGCAGCCTGCGACTTCCGGTCGAAACCGAGACCGACAAGGCAACCGCCTCGTTCAAGGACGGCATCCTCGATGTGAGAATTCCCAAAACCGCGGGAGCCAAGGAGAAGGCGAAGAGGATCAGTATACAATGAGTCCGGCGGTAGAGGCCGACAAAACCTCCGGGGAGCGGTCCAAAGCCGCTCCCCGGAGGTTTTGTCGGCCAAAGGGAAAGTATTGTTTATGGTATATTCATAGAGTAGTGGTTCTGTTCGAATAGGCAAACATGGAGTCCAGTCTTGATTTCTACTCGCCAGCCACTGCCTGACCATCAGCATCTCCCTATCACATAGCCCCATGGATCTACGTGCCTTCTTCTGCTCCATGTGGTATCTATTAATTCTGCGTTCCTCTATAAAATCTGCTTTCCGAACACTTCTCCCGGGTCTCTTTTTTTGCGGGGGAAGATCCCTATGAGTGAAGATGCGCTGTTGTTTCCCGCAAGGGGGGAGGGCGGATTGTCGGCTGGAAAGAGGTTCTATAGAGAGTGACGGTTCGCTGTTGACCGGAATTCAAATGATTCAAGGAGAACACGAATGATACGTAGATTCGCCACGGCGATCCCTTTTCTAACTCTGGTCACCTGCCTGCTTCTCTTTTCGCCGAGGGGGGGAGCCTGTGCTGAAGCGGCCGCGTCTGATGCCACGGTTGCGCCTGCCGAGATCGAGGCGGTCATCAAGACCCTTGAAAACCCTGCAGCACGCGAAGAGTTGATCCGGGCACTGAAAGTCATGGCCCAGGCGCAGCAGCCGGCCAAGCCGGAAAGTGAGGTGAAAAGCGCGGCGGCCCAGGTGCTGCGCGGTATATCTAAGCGGGTTGGCGGAGTCACCGAATCGATCATGGCGGTGGCCGGCACCATCAATGAAATCCCCACCATTACCGCCTGGTTCAAGGATCAGTTGACCGAACCTGAGATCCGCCGTATGTGGACGGAGGTACTCATCAACCTCACCCTGACCCTGGGGCTTGGGTATTTGGGCTTTTACATTGTGCGCTTTGGGCTGGTTCGTGCCCGCCGGTCCGCAAGCCAGAAGGAACCGAAAAACTTTTTATTCCGAATTCTGCGGCTGTTGGGGATTCTGGTCATCGATCTGTTGCCGATCGTCGCCTTTGCGATAGCGGCTTACCTCACTCTGAGTATTGTCAGCCCGCGGGAGCAAACCCGCCTGGTGGCGCTGGCGTGGGTAAACGCTTTTATCATCTCGCACTCGGTCATCGCCCTGCTGAATTTTCTGTTGGCTCCGCAATCGACCAGCCTGCGGTTTTCCGGTCTTTCCGATGAGAACGCCAACTACCTGGTAATCTGGGGAAGACGGCTCACTTTCGCCACGGTTTACGGCTACTTTGCGCTGCAGGCCGCGCTGCTGCTGGGGCTGCCCATGGGCTCCTACGAAGTTCTGCTTCGCCTGCTGGGCCTGCTGATCACCGCCTTGGTGATTATCATGATCCTGCAGAACCGGGAGACGGTGGCCCACTACATACGGCAGTTTTCAGTTGAGAAAGAGACGGAATCGGAAACGGACACCGACTCGGGCTCCGAGCCGGAAACAGGCGTTGAGCCTGAAGCCGCGAAGCCGCGTCCCCCGGGGTCGCAGGGCCTGCGCAAGCGCCTGGCCAACGTCTGGCACCTTCTGGCACTGTTTTATGTCATCCTTCTCTATGGCGTCTGGGCCCTGCGTGTTCCCGGTGGCTTCCTGTTTCTGTTCCGGGCGACCCTCCTCACGGTCGTCACCCTGCTGATCGTGCGGACGGTTCTGCGTATGCTCAACGCCATTTTCACCAAAGGCTTTCGTGTCAGCGATGACTTGAAGAGTCGTTTCCCAGGGCTTGAAGAGCGAGCCAACCGCTACCTCTGCACCCTGCACAAAGCCCTTAAACTTGGAGTCTACTTTCTGGGCGCCATGACTATCCTTCAGGCCTGGGGGATGAATACCTTCGGCTGGCTCTCCAGCGAACCGGGGAAGGTCCTGGGTGGAACCATCGCCTCGGTGATCGGAATTATCCTGGTTACCTTCCTGATCTGGGAAATCGCCAACAGCCTGATCGAAAACAGCCTGACCAAAAAGGACGCCAACGGCACCGACCTCGAGGCCAGCGCCCGCACCCGTACCCTGCTTACCGTGGCCCGAAAGGCTTTGGGGATTGTGCTCACGGTCGTCTCTACCCTGATGGTCCTCTCCGAAATCGGGGTCAACATCGGGCCGCTTCTGGCCGGTGCCGGGGTCCTTGGCCTGGCCGTCGGTTTCGGCTCCCAGAAGCTGGTGCAGGATGTGATTACCGGGGTTTTTATTCTGCTCGAGGATCAGATTGCTGTTGGAGACGTGATCGATTTGGGAGGGAAGGCTGGAGTGGTCGAGGCCGTTTCCATCCGTACCGTGCGCTTGCGCGACTTGTCCGGAACCGTGCATACTATCCCGTTTAGCGCCATCAGCACCGTGAGCAACAAGACGAAGGACTACTCCTTTTCAGTCATGGAGGTTGGGGTGGCCTATCGGGAAAGTGTCGATGAGGTCATGGAGGTTCTCAAGGAGATCGGCGCCGAGCTGCAGCTTGATCCCGAGTACGGCGCGAAAATCCTGGAACCTCTGGAGGTGCTCGGAGTGGATGCTTTTGCCGACTCGGCGGTGGTGATCAAGGCGCGCATCAAAACCGTTCCGGTCAAGCAGTGGTGGGTGGGGCGCGAATTCAACCGCCGCATGAAAAACAAATTCGACGAACTCGATATCGAGATTCCATTCCCGCACCAGACGGTCTATTTCGGTGTCGACAAGCAGGGCCAGGCACCTCCTGCCAGATTTCAGGTCCAGTCGAAACAGGGCGGGGAGTACCCGGCCCTGGAAAACGAGTCCTCAGATGTGGAAGTAAATGAAAAAACGACCGATGCAGGGGGGGACAATAATCTCGCACCTGCATAGTACCGAGGAGGCCCGCTCGGGTCGCTCTTTACCCGAGCGGCTTGGTATCGGCGAGAGAAATGCCCCATTTTTTCAGATCCTGCTCAATGGCCGTGTTCAGGCTGTCAAGTACTTTCCCGTAATCGGCGCGTAGGATGAACACGCGGAGCTCGAAGTTGAGGGTGGGGGAACCAAAGCCCATCAGGATAACGCTCGGCGCGGGATCCGGCTGGACCTTCGGCAGCTCCCGGCAGACCTTGAGGATGGTCTCCCGGGCCAGGGCGACATCGGCGTCCCGGTAGATAGAGTCGGGAATGGCCAGCCAGGAGGCAAACCAGAGAACGGTCGGCCACAACGCGGCAAAGAGAAGAGTGTTGAGCAAGCTTTTGAGCAGGCTCATCAGTGGAGCGGACGCCGCGGGTTCCGTTTCAGGCGCGTCGACCAGCCAGGCCGGCCGCCTGAAGCGTAAAACCGACAACCCTGCAGGAAGCCCGAGTAAAAGGATGAGGCTTATGGGCCTCGCCGCCAGGGTGTCCAGGGCGGAGCGCATCAGCCCCTTCCACTTTTCACCGTCCGCACTCCAGCGAACCGCTGCCAGAACCTTCGGGGCATCCGACCGTTGCAGAGCCTCACTGCTGCGTATCCACAAGATTTGTGAATTCACGTAATCCGTATATTCTCCCGTTTTGTTCAGAAGCGTGCGCACCGTCCCCTCAAGGTCGACAAGCTGGGTAAAGTAGCTGTCGTAATCGTCGATCAGCTCGCCCAGATTCTCCCGTTCGTCTTTCAGCAGCTGCCTGCCCCGAAATTCGATGCTCCGGCGTTCTGCAGCGTCGATCTCCGGTCCCAATCCCACCATGATCTGGTTCAGCTTTTCGTCAATTCTTGCGGACCGGGAAAAAAGGTCCTCCATTTCCATCAGGTCCAGCTGGACCTGGGATATCTTCTCCTTAAGTTCCCGCAGCTTTCTCCTCAGTGCGGAGGGGCGGGCAAGCTCTTCACGCTGCCTGCGAAGCATGAGGCTGGTCACGTCGGTGTGGCCTGCCGCTTTTATACGTTCGGAGATACGCTGGAAGTCACGGCGCATTTTGGACAGAAGAGCCTCGATCTCCTGTTTCTCCGACTTGATTGTCTCCAGTTCTCCGCGCACCCTGGTGTGTTCCCCGGTCTGTGAGTCGGTCTCTTCGGCAAGAACGCGTAAGCTCGGATGCACTTCTGCAACCTGTTGCCGTGCTTCGCGGATCTCCCTCTCGGCCTCCTGCTTTCGGTAATCGTTGGCCAACTTCTGCCTGCCCTCGAAAAGTTCCTGGGATTCAAGGATCCTGCGGGACTGCAGGTCGCGGCGGGCGATCAATAAATCGCCGCGGATGTCGTAACTGAGAAGCTCCTTCTGGTAAGCATTGATCTCCTCCTCCAGGGCTTTCTGACGGGCTCGCAACACCAGGCTCTGGGCCTGGGCCAGCGCGGGGGACTCCTCGGCTTTGAAAGAGGCGGGCTTTGGGGAGCTTGCCTCTTCGAGGTTCTCACGGGCTGCCGCCAGAAGGCCGGGAATTTCCTGCCGGCGCAGGTTGCGGTGGGTTTTTTTTCACCCAGGTCCGATTCAGCCTTCAGGGCCGCATCAAGCCGGTTTTTGCTCTCCGCAAGAAGTTGTTCAAGAAGCCCGATCGTAAGTTCTGGAGGAACGTCGGGGACAGGGGGGGGCGGCGTCAAGATCGCCCCTGATTTTCTGAAGCATTTCGGGCGCAGCCTGTCGGGTTTTTTCAAATTCGGCTGCCTGGCTTGCCCACTGGTCGGCCAGTTTAAGATGATCTGCCGCCTGACCGTAAAGTCTTTCCAGTTGGGCTTTGGCGGCTTCATCCAGGGTGGGGTTTTCTATGGATTGTTGGGCTTGGGCCAAAACGGTTTCAACGGTCAGTTCGCTGCCGGGCAGGGAAAGCCGTATCGCTGGAACAGCATTCCCGGTTGACTGCCCCCTGGCAATCTGGGCTGCAGGGATAACCAACAGGATCATCAGAAATGGAATCGCCGTCCACTGACGAACAGATTGGTAAATGGACTTCATATCCCCTTCCGAATCCGGGCAAGGCTGGATGGTATGGAAAGAAAATCCTCGATTTGGATTGTCTGTAATAAATCCATTCTATGGTAAAATTATTACACATTTTAGGTGTTTGTCCTTTGTTGCATCGACCCATCCCCCCCCTCGGGGGATTTTTTTAGGGAGGAGAGAAAAACATGATCATTAAAAAAGCAGGTTTTGGGGTTTCGCTCTTTTACTGGTTGCTGCCTGGCATTTGTCTGGCTGTGTGCAGAAAAAGGAATATCTGCTGCCTGAAACGCCGATGACCATGAGTCAGGGCCCAGGCCCTGATCGACGAGGGAAATAAGCTGATCGAGAACGGCGACAAGGTGGTCGCAGAGGGCAAGGACAAAAAAAACCCGCGGCTCCGACCTTATCAACGAGGTGGAGGCGTTGCGCAAGCAGGGCAAGCAGCGCATCGATCTGCGAAAGCAGAAGATCAGGGCGGTTGAACCCCTGGAGCGGGCCGAAAAGATGCGTCCCAAGGGGGAGCAGATGAAGGGAAATCTTAAGTATTGACATGAGCTCAGACAGTCTTGGCGCTTGCGATAAAAGCCTGCGGGACTCAGAGAAAAAACGGCCCCGCAGCTGCGTTTCGGGACTGGATTTTCAAAGGCTTCGCATTGTTCCCTTTGGGAGAAAGGTAAGAGAGCGTGCAGCGATTTGCGGTAACCCTGTCAGTCCTCGTTTTTTTCTTTACGGCAGTGCTTTTAGCTGGGACAGTTCTAGGGGCACCCCCCGAAGGGGGTATCCGACAACTGATCATCGGCACCAAAGAAGCACCCCCCTTCGCCATGAAAAATGCCGACGGCGTCTGGAGCGGCCTCAGCATCGATTTGTGGCGGCAGATCGCCACTGACCTCGACCTTCCCTATGAACTGCAGGAACGGGACCTTGCCGGACTGCTCGCCGGTCTCGAGGACGGGTCCCTCGATGCGGCCGTGGCGGCGCTGACGATCACCTCGCAGCGCGAGGAGCAGATGGACTTCACTCACCCCTTTCACACCTCAGGGTTAGGGATCGCCGTACGTGCCGATGACACGGGAGGGTGGTTTCAGGCCCTGGTGCGGATTTTCTCTCCGGAGTTTTTTAAGGTCGTCGCTTCGCTGGCCCTGGTGCTGCTGCTATTCGGATTTCTGGTCTGGTTTTTCGAGCGTAAGAAAAACCCGGACCAGTTTGGAGACGGCCCTCTCCGCGGGATCGGGTCCGGTTTTTGGTGGTCGGCGGTTACCATGACTACGGTCGGTTACGGAGACAAGGCCCCGGCGACCCTCGGAGGGCGCCTGGTGGGCATGGTCTGGATGTTCGGCGCCATTATCATTATTTCGAGCTTTACCGCGGCCATCACCTCGGTGCTGACCCTGAGCGGCCTTGAATCGCGCATCAGCGGCCCGGAGGATCTGGCCAAGGTACGGGTGGCGTCGGTCCCCTCTTCGACCAGTGCCGCCTACCTGGAGCAGGCCCGCGTTCATTTCAGTGGCTACTCCTCGGCGATGACGGCGATGTCCGCCCTGTCTGCCGGCGAAGTCGATGCGGTGGTTTACGATGCCCCCATCCTGCGTTATCTCTCCGGCGAGGTGACTGAAGGCGTCTTGCGCGTGTTGCCTGGGGTTTTTGAACGACAGGACTACGGCATCGGTCTGCCTGCCGGAAGCGCCCTTCGTGAACCGGTCAACCGGACTCTGCTCGAAAAGATCCATTCAAGTTGGTGGAATGAAAGACTTTACCGCTACCTCGGAGTCGAGAAGTAAGGGGAGGTCCATGTTGAGCCCGACAGCCTCCTCGCCAAGCAAGAAAGTTGAAGGCGACGCCTATGGATGACACCCTCGACAAGGGCACCGATATCAAAACGGTGCTCGATACCCTCGAGTCGGATATTTTCGCCGAGCTGGAGCAGATTGCCCTTGACCTCGACAGGGCCTGGGGGTTGGTCGAGGAGCAGGTTGCCCGAATCGGCACCGAGCTCGAAAAGAGCCGGAAGGCGCTGAAACCCCTCTGTCAGCAGGCTGCCCAGGCCTCCGAAACGGAGGCCCCTGTTCATCTTGAATCTCTGGTCGGTGAAATCGACCGGCAGAAAAACTGGCTTTGCAGAAAGTTGCGTCCTGAGCTCAACCAGGCGTTAGCCCCATTTTCACCCCGTAACCAACCGGTTGTCACTGCCATGGGGCGAATCGAGCGCCGTTACGCGGAGGTGGTGGGCTGTCTTCCCGGGCACAGCTGCCCAAGCGCCGGCGAAACGTCCTGGTTCAAAAAGTCTTCAATACGCCTGCGTTTAACGATGGCGGTTCCGTTCAGGCTTGCGCCCGAAACCCAGGTTCAGGCCCTCCTCGCCGGAAGGGCAGAACCCGAAAAGGCCCCGCTGTCTCTCGATTATCAGGGGATCAGCAGGGCATACCAATCGAAGCTTGCCGACGTCTGGCGGGGGCTGAGATTTCACTTCGAATCGGTGGTAGATGACCTGAAAAAGGTTTATTCCCCCGGCGAAAAAGACGGGAAGAATGTACCGATAGCGGCGCAAGTGGTTGAAACGGAAAAGCTGCTGATGAGTGTGATCGACGGTGCGGAGGGGGCCATCGCTTCGGCCCTGGTGCCCCTGGGCGACTTTGTAAAACGTCTCCCTGACGACTTGTCCACCGAGCAGCGGGAGTTGCTCCTGCTGCTGCACCGGGAACTGGACCATGTACCGAGCGTTAAACAGATTTTTAGTTATAGCGGCCGGCGGATGGCGCGGACCTTTTCACAACTCAAAGAAAAGGTGGTCCGGATGGCAGCCTTTGGACCTCGCCTTTTCGCCAGTTCCGCCGGGAACGGCATGGCCCAGACCGGTAGCCTGCTGCGCAACCTTCAAGGGGTTTTGGACAAGAGCGGCAAAACGGAAGAAACCCTGTTGAGCCTGACCGACCTGCCGAGCCAGGCCCAGGTCAGCAGCCGGGCTTCGGATCAGGCCCCCCATTACGCCCGCATTTTTTCTATGGGTCCGTTGACCTGCAGGGAATTCCTCGTCGGCCGGGATGCCGAGTTCGAGACCCTGCTGGGCCTGGTCGAGCGCTGGCGGGAGGGAAAAGCCTGCAGCATCGCGGTAGTGGGGCCTGAAGGGAGCGGCAAGACGTCTTTGGTCAACTGCTTCGCCAGCCAGCATGAAAACCAGGACGAGGTGCTGAGAACCAAAATCCGCTCGCGACTCGTTTCGGAGCGGGGTCTGCTCGATTTTTTTCAGGAATGGTTTGGCCTCGATACACCTTTTTCCTCGGTGGATGAGGTTGCGGCCTGCATCAAGGCGGGCCCGAGGCGGATTCTCATCGTCGGCGAAGGGCACAATATTGCTCTGAGGGCCATCGGGGGGTATGCCGCCGCACGGGGCTTTTTTCACATCATGATGGCAACCCGATTTCACTGTTTGTGGCTTGTGACATTCAGGAAGTACCCCTGGGTGCTCCTCGACTACCAGGTCGGCGGTGGCCAGTTCTTTACCCACCAGATTTCAACCCTCTTCCACGATAAAACCGAACTGCGCGAGGCGATTTTACTGCGGCACCGTATTTCGGCCCTTCCCCTAGAGTTTTTGGAGCCGGGCGGGGATAAAGGGGAAGGGCAGGCAGAGGGGCAGGGAGAGGAACAGGCACGGCAGGCCGCGCTGGGGGACCTCTATTTCAGCACCCTGTTCGACGCGTCCTCAGGGAATATCGATGCCGCCATCTATTTCTGGCTCCTTTCGACCCGCGTGGACCTGAAGTCCGGCGTGGTCAAGGTTACCCCCCTTGGCAAACCGGATTACGGCTTTTTGCGCAAGTTTGAGAGGGAAAAGCTTTTTGCCCTGGCGGAAATCGTCAATCACGGCGGATTGAGCGTCGAGGAATATTGCAGGATTTTTCGCAAGCCGCAGCTTGAAGGGCGGATGAGCCTCGATACTCTAGACCATCTCAACCTGCTGGTGGCCCAAGCGGAAGGCGAGCAGGGCAGGGGGCTGCGTTACGGCATCAACCCGATCTTTTTCGGTCCGGTCACCCGGATTCTGGAGTCGATGAATATTCTGTACTAAAGGAGCGCTGCGGTGGAAGACCAGACACTCAAGGGGATTCTCGAGTACATTTCCCCGGCCAGAATCTTTTTCGCCCTTGTTTTCGCCCTGCTCACCTGGGCTCTGCTTCTGGGGTTGCGCCTGGCGGCCGATCTGCTGGCGGAAAAATTCAGCCGTTACCGGCTCTTTATCTCCAGTGCCTACCCGGTGATCCGGCTGGTAGTCTGGGTCGGGGCCCTGGCCTTCATCGTCTTTGCCATCTTCCAGCCGCCCCTTAACACCCTTGTGGCGATCAGCGCCTCGGCCGGACTGGCCATCGGTTTGGGAGCCCAGGACCTGATCAAGAACGTGATCGCTGGTATCCTGATTCTGCTCGACCATCCCTTTCGGGTCGGGGACATGATTCAGGTTGGGGATCACTATGGCGAAGTGCGCAATATCGGCCTGCGTTCCATCCGCTTGCAGACCTTCGACGACAGTGCCGTCACTCTGCCCAACTCTCTGGTTCTCGGTCAGGCGGTCTCCAATTCCAACGCCGGGGAACTCAACGAGATGGTGGTGGTCGAGATCCATCTGCCGGCGACGGTCGACATTGTCCAGGTCAAATTCCTGGCCCGGGAAGCCGCGGCCTGCTCCCCCTACGTCTACCTGAAGAAACCGATAGCCGTGGCGGTCGACGATCTTTTTGACCGCACCTTTCTCACCCGCCTCAAGGTCAAGG